>JAYRLO010000153.1:0-7040 GCA_041905215.1 Aeromonadaceae bacterium | reverse complement strand
CGAGCATGGGCGCCGGGGCCGGTGGTTTTGGTGGCGGTGGTGCCGACTTCGGTGACATCTTTGGTGATGTGTTTGGTGACATCTTCGGTGGTGGCGGTCGTCGTCAGCAGCGCGCCTCTCGCGGTGCCGATTTGCGTTACAACATGGAGTTGTCGCTGGAAGAAGCTGTGCGCGGTGTCAGCAAGGAGATCAAGGTTCCGACCCTGGTCGGTTGCGACGAGTGCCATGGCTCCGGTGCCAAGGCCGGAACTCAGCCGCAGACCTGTCCAACCTGCCATGGCAGCGGTCAGGTACAGATGCGGCAGGGTTTCTTTGCCGTGAGCCAGGCTTGTCCGCATTGCCGTGGCAAGGGCAAGATCATCAAGGATCCATGCCGCAAGTGTCACGGTGAAGGGCGTTATCAGAAGACCAAGACGCTGAATGTGAAGATCCCGGCCGGGGTTGATACCGGTGACCGGATCCGCCTGGCGGGCGAGGGGGAAGCCGGAGAGTTTGGTGCGCCAGCGGGTGATCTGTATGTGCAGGTTCACGTCAAGGAGCACCCAATCTTCGTGCGTGACGGCAACAACCTGTACTGCGAGGTGCCGATCAGCTTTACCTCGGCGGCCTTGGGTGGTGAGGTCGAAGTGCCGACTCTCGAAGGGCGCGTGATGCTGAAGATCCCGTCTGAAACCCAGACCGGTCGCATGTTCCGCATGCGGGGCAAGGGGGTTCGCTCCTTGCGCTCCGGCGCCGAAGGCGATCTGATCTGCAAGGCGGTGGTCGAGACGCCGGTCAACTTGAGCGATGAACAAAAAGAGCTGCTCAGACAGTTTGAAGAGTCGCTCAATGGTGCCGAGATCAAGCTGCACAAGCCGAAGGCTCAAGGCTTCTTCGACGGCGTGAAGCGTTTTTTTGACGATTTGACCAGCTAGAGCGTCAAGGTTCGGGGGTGATCTCCCGAGGCATTCATATTAGAATGCTGTCAAAGGTTGATGGATGTCTGCCCGAACTGGTGTCGGGCAGACATTTATTTTTTCGGATCAAGCCATTGTGAAATAGGGTTAGCGTATGAATCAAACCCCAATGACGGTTCGCGGCGCAGAGAAACTGCGTGAAGAATTGGAATATCTGAAGAGCGATCTGCGTCCGAAGATTATCGAAGCGATTGCCGAGGCTCGTGCCCATGGTGATCTCAAGGAGAATGCGGAATACCACGCCGCGCGTGAGCAGCAAGGGTTCTGCGAGGGTCGCATTCAGGATATCGAAGGGAAACTGTCCAAGGCCCAAGTCATTGACGTGACCAAGTTGCCGCAGACGGGGCGAGTGGTATTTGGTGCCACTGTTACAGTCTTGAAAAGTGATACCGAAGAAGAAATTACCTACCGAATTGTTGGAGACGACGAAGCCGATATCAAGGTGGGTCTCATCTCGGTCAATTCACCGATCGCCCGTGGCCTCATTGGCAAAGAGGTTGATGATGTCGCCATCGTCAAGACGCCGGCTGGTGACGTGGAATATGAAATCCTCGAGGTCCAGTACCTCTAAGCGGTTTTCGCTAGAATGCAAAAGGGGGCCTTGCGTGGCCCCCTTTTTACGAGATCAGGTGTTTATTTGCGTGGCAGGTTGAACTTGCTCTCTTCAGCCTGGCGGAATAGCGTCAACATATTCCCCATCATTTGCACCTGTTCGGCGCGGCTTTCGCGCAGGATGGCTTGGGCGATCAGTTGTTTGGTCTCACGATCTTCACCGGCGACTCTCACCTTGATCAATTCATGGTGAGCCAGAGCCGCTTCGATCTCGGCCAACACACCCTCGGTCAGGCCATGCTGGCCGAGCATCACCACTGGCTTGAGGCTATGGGCAAGACCTTTGAGGTATTGCTTCTGTTTGGTCGTCAGATTCATGGCTATTTCTTCATTGGTCAGGGTTGAAAGGGGCGTATTTTACCCCCATATCCTGACTAATACTAATAGCCTTTAGGGTTAGAGTAGTAATTCATTATGAGTAAAAAAAAGCGTACTCCCAGCTCTACACGCTGGTTAAAAGAGCACTTCGATGACAAATATGTGCAAAAGGCGCAAAAGTTAGGTTTGCGTTCCCGTGCCGTATTCAAGATCGACGAGATCCAATTGAAGGACAAACTGATCAAATCCGGCATGACGGTCGTCGATCTTGGTGCCGCGCCGGGTGGCTGGTCGCAATTTGCCGTGGAGCAGGTCGGTGACAAGGGGCGGGTGATCGCCTGTGACATCCTGCCGATGGATCCGATTGCTGGCGTCGATTTTCTGCAAGGCGACTTCCGGGAAGAGGCGGTTCTGGCGGCCCTGCTGGAGCGAGTCGGAGATGCCAAGGTTGACGTGGTGATGTCCGATATGGCCCCGAATATGTCAGGCACCCCAGCAGTCGATCAGCCGCGTTCCATATATCTGGTAGAGCTGGCTTTGGAGATGTGTAAAGAGGTGCTGGCACCCGATGGCAGTTTTGTTGTCAAGGTATTCCAGGGCGTTGGCTCAGAAGAGTATCTCAAGGCTGTACGTGAGTTGTTCAAGGTGGTCAAGGTCCGTAAACCCGATTCATCCCGGGCTCGATCACGAGAAGTCTACATTGTGGCTACAGGTTTTAAACTGTAGTAACCTGACGGCAGACCCTGGCCATCACATTGCGAGGTTAACGATTTGAGTGATATGGCGAAAAACCTGATTCTTTGGCTGGTTATTGCAGTTGTCCTGATGTCCCTGTTCCAGAGTTTCAGCCCCAGTGACAGCACAGGCCGCCAACTGGACTACACCTCTTTTGTCCGCGATGTATCGCAAGGGCAGGTCCGTGAGGTCCGCATCAATGGCAAGGTCATCAATGGCGTCAAGCGTAATGGGGACAAGTTCCTGACGGTTATTCCGATCCCGGATAACAACCTGATCAACGATCTCCTCAAGTATGACGTCAAGGTGCTCGGCGAGAAGCCGGAAGAGCCGAGTCTGCTGGGCTCCATCTTCATCTCCTGGTTCCCGATGCTGCTGCTGATCGGTGTCTGGGTCTTCTTCATGCGTCAGATGCAGGGCGGCGGTGGCAAGGGGGCTATGTCCTTCGGTAAGAGCCGTGCTCGCCTGATGGGAGAAGATCAGATCAAGACTACCTTTGCCGACGTTGCAGGCTGCGATGAAGCCAAAGAGGATGTCAAAGAGCTGGTCGATTACCTCAAAGACCCCTCCCGCTTCCAGAAATTGGGCGGCAAGATCCCCAAGGGCATCCTGATGGTCGGTCAGCCAGGTACCGGTAAGACGTTGCTGGCCAAGGCAATCGCCGGTGAGGCCAAGGTGCCGTTCTTCTCGATCTCCGGTTCTGACTTCGTCGAAATGTTCGTCGGGGTGGGCGCCTCCCGGGTTCGTGACATGTTCGAGCAGGCCAAGAAGTCGGCTCCTTGCATCATCTTCATCGATGAAATCGATGCGGTTGGTCGTCAGCGGGGGGCTGGTCTGGGTGGTGGTCACGATGAACGTGAACAGACTCTGAACCAGATGCTGGTCGAGATGGATGGTTTTGAGGGGCATGAGGCGGTCATCGTCATTGCTGCCACCAACCGTCCGGATGTCTTGGATCCTGCATTGCTGCGACCGGGTCGTTTCGACCGTCAGGTGGTGGTTGGTTTGCCGGATGTCCGCGGTCGTGAGCAGATCCTCAAGGTTCACATGCGCAAGGTGCCACTCGGAGATGATGTCAACGCATCTGTCATCGCTCGTGGTACGCCAGGGTTCTCTGGTGCTGACTTGGCCAACCTGGTCAACGAAGCGGCTCTGTTTGCCGCCCGCTTTAACAAGCGCCTGGTTGGCATGAATGAGTTTGAACGGGCGAAAGACAAGATCATGATGGGCGCCGAGCGCAAGTCGATGGTCATGACCGAGAGTGAAAAGGAGATGACGGCCTATCACGAGGCAGGACATGCCATCGTCGGTCGCATGGTGCCGGATCACGACCCTGTCTATAAGGTCTCTATCATTCCGCGCGGTCGGGCCCTGGGTGTCACCATGTACCTGCCGGAGCAGGATCGCTGGAGCCACTCCAAGCAGTATCTGGAGTCGATGATCTCCAGTCTGTACGGTGGCCGAATTGCCGAAGAGATCATCTATGGTCGTGAAAAGATGACGACCGGTGCCTCCAACGACATCGAACGTGCCACCGATATTGCCCGCAAGATGGTGACTCAGTGGGGTATGTCCGAAGAGATGGGGCCGATGCTCTATGCCGAAGAGGAGGGCGAGGTGTTCCTCGGTCGCTCCATGGCCAAGGCCAAGCATATGTCGGATGACACGGCGCGGGCTATCGATGCCGAGATCAAGCACGTCATCAACCGCAACTACGACAGAGCCAAGCACATACTGATGGACAATCTCGACATTCTGCACGCGATGAAAGATGCGCTGATGAAGTACGAGACCATTGATGCCAAGCAGATCGATGACTTGATGGCGCGCGTGGAAGTCCGCTTGCCTGCGGATTACGGTCGCGATGAGCCGACTGTGGTGGCGAGCGAGGAGGCTGCTGCCGAAGTCGCCGATAGCGCGGATGTCGAGTCTGTAGATGCTGCCAAGGCTCACGATGATGAGTCGAAGAAAGATGATCAGACTCTGAACTGATGCTGCTGTTGAAAGCCAACCCCGAGCCTGCCTCGGGGTTTTTCTTTGGAGAATTTTCGCATGTTGTTGCATAGCAAGGGGCGAACCCTGGATCTGTCACATCCCCAGGTCATGGGCATCCTGAATGTGACTCCCGACTCCTTTTCTGATGGCTCCCGTTATCAGCAACTGGATGTGGCGCTGCGTCATGCCAGCCAGATGGTGCAGGCGGGGGCCACGCTGATCGATATCGGTGGCGAATCGACTCGTCCGGGGGCGTCTGATGTATCGTTGGAGCAGGAGCTTGAACGTGTGGTGCCGGTGGTTGAGCGGTTAGCCGCAGAGCTGGATGTCTGGATCTCAGTCGATACCTACAAGGCCGAGGTCATGACGGCCACCATGGCCGCCGGGGCTCATCTGATCAACGATATCCGAGCCTTGGAGGCGCCTGGAGCCTTGGCGGCGGCGGCCGAGGCTGGAGTTCCGGTCTGCCTGATGCACATGCAGGGGGCGCCTCGGACCATGCAATTGGCGCCTCAGTATGAAAATCTATTGGGTGAGATCCACGACTACTTCGAGCGGCGGATTGCCGCCTGCGTCGCTGCCGGAATTCCTCGTGAGCGGCTGATCTTGGATCCGGGGTTCGGATTTGGTAAGACCTTGGCGCAAAACTATGAGTTGCTGGCGCGCATGGATGAGTTTGCTGACTTTGGGCTGCCGCTGTTGGCGGGTTTGTCACGCAAATCCATGATTGGTCAGTTGCTGGATCGTCCCGTCGATGAGCGTTTAGCGGGAAGTCTGGCGCTTGCCCTCTATGCATATACGCGCGGGGCGCATATTATCCGGGTGCATGACGTGAAGGAGACGGTGGATGCACTCCGAGTCTTCGCTTACGCAGACCAGTTCAGAACACAGAGATGATAATAAATTTATGAGCAGAAAATATTTCGGTACGGATGGTGTCCGCGGCCTGGTTGGTCAGTTTCCGATCACCCCTGATTTTGTCATGAAGTTAGGTTGGGCCGCTGGCAAGGTGTTGGCCAAGCAGGGAACCCGTAAGGTGTTGATTGGTAAAGACACCCGAATTTCAGGCTATATGCTGGAGTCGGCGCTGGAGGCTGGACTCTCGGCGGCGGGCATCAAGGCCGTCTTGTTAGGCCCGATGCCGACACCGGCCGTTGCCTACCTGACCCGAGCGTTTCGTGCCGAGGCCGGGGTGGTCATCAGTGCCTCTCACAACCCCTATTACGATAACGGCATCAAGTTCTTCTCCCAGGATGGCACCAAGCTGCCCGATGAGGTGGAGTCGGAAATTGAAGCCGCGCTCGACTTGCCCATGAGCTGTGTCGAGTCGGCCAAGCTGGGTAAGGCTAGCCGTATCGATGATGCTCCAGGCCGTTACATCGAATACTGCAAGAGTTCTTTCCCGGGCGAGCTGAGCCTGGACGGGCTGAAAATTGTTCTGGACTGTGCTCATGGCGCCACCTATCACATTGCCCCTTCCGTGTTCCGTGAGTTGGGCGCTGAAGTCGTGGTGATGGGCTGTGCGCCGGATGGTCTCAACATCAATGCCGGGGTCGGCTCCACGGAGCCGGAGGCTCTGGTGGCCAAGGTGCTGGCAGAGCAAGCCGATCTGGGGATTGCCTTCGATGGTGATGGTGATCGGGTGATGATGGTCGATCAGCAGGGCTATCTCATCGATGGTGACGAAATACTCTACATGATTGCCCGGGATCAGCAGGAACGTGGGCAACTGGTTGGCGGCGTGGTCGGCACCCAGATGACCAACCTGGGGCTGGAACTCGCTCTGCAGGAGCTGGATATCGAATTTTGCCGAGCCAAGGTGGGTGACCGCTACGTGATGGAGATGCTCAAGGAACGTGGCTGGCGTCTGGGCGGCGAGAACTCGGGGCATGTCATCTGTCTGGATCATGCCACCACCGGGGACGGCATAGTGGCCGCCCTGCAGGTGCTCAAGGCCATGGTTCATGCCGGCTGTGACTTGCAAACCCTGCGCTCTGGCATGACGAAGTTTCCGCAGATCCTGGTCAATGTTCGCTTTGCCTCCAGTCAGGATCCGACGCAAGATCAGGCGGTACTCGCTTCAGTTGCTGCCGCAGAAGCCGAATTGGCCGGACGTGGCCGCGTGCTGCTGCGGAAGTCGGGCACTGAGCCTCTGATCCGGGTCATGGTCGAGGGTGAAGAGGCGACTCAGGTTAGCTCGCTGGCCCATACCATTGCCGATCAGGTCAAGCAGGTCTGCTAGCGCCCTCAATTCAGGATTGAGGCTTGTGCTGCCGGATGGGTTGTATCGTTGACTGATCAGAAGGGAACCGAGGTTCCCTTCTGTCATTGTGTCGTCGAGCTCTGTTCCGGCATGATTTGCCCTCGACAATAGGAGGCGATCGCAAGCTCCAGATGATGGCTGGTTTGCTAGGTTCCTGTTTT
>JAYRLO010000152.1:0-7064 GCA_041905215.1 Aeromonadaceae bacterium | reverse complement strand
ATGGCTCTGTCCCAGTTACCTGTTGAGAGTCCCGGCTACATCGACAAGGTGGCGCACGCTGACTCGCCGTGAACCCATCCATGGGGGCTCCGCCGCGCCATCCCTGGCGCAGAGGGTCAGCTTAGCGCTACCTAAGTCGCTGTAATGTGTCGGAACCGCTCGTTAGAGGAATGGAGTCTGGACGAAAAGCAGACCGTTGGTGGCAGGGATGCCACCATCGAGTCTACAAGGATGTATTTACGACGAGTCTGCGCTCGTCCGGACTCCAGGCCAACATTTGAGCTGGATCTATCAACGCATAACTGGGACAGCGCCTAAAAAAAACCGGAGCCAGGCTCCGGTTTTTGCTGTGGGCGTACCGCTCAGGAGGTCTCTTTCATCTTGCCGCTGGTAAACAGGTAGCTGGAAAACTCGTACCAGGCGATGGCTTCCCGTTGATGCTCCTGCTCATCGATGGTTGGAGCCTTGGGCTCGACCTCGGTGGTGATGGGGTGTTTCTTGGGATTGAGCACACTCAGATGCCCCTGCTGCAGATAACCCAGCCCTTGATAAGTGGCGAGGAACGCACGGTTGGGGCCGTTGGGCGTGGCAAACAGATCCTGCCCAAGGAACTGAGACTGATAGTTGAAGTTCAGCAGTCCCAGGAGCGTCGGGGCCACATCCATCTGGCTGGCCAGGCGATCGACACGTTGTGGTGTCACATGACCGGGTGACCAGATGATCATCGGGATATGGTAGCCCTCGATGGGGATCTCCGTCTTGCCGGCGCTGGAGGCGCAGTGGTCGGCAACAATCACAAACAGGGTATCTTTGGCCCAGGCGTGCTTCTGGGCACGGCGCAAGAAGTCGCCGATGGCCCAATCTGTGTATTTTACCGCGCTTTCTCGATTGCCCTGTGGTCGATCAATCCGGTTTTCCGGGAAGGTGTAGGGTCGATGATTGCTGGTGGTCATCAGATGAGCGAAGAAGGGTTTGCCCTGCTGGGCCTCGTGGTCGAACTCGCGCAGCGCCATGCCGTAGAGATCCTCATCGGCCACCCCCCAGATATTTTCTTGGGTAATCTGCTCTTTGGACAACGCCAGCCGATCCAGCACCTGATACTGGTTACCGGCAAAATAGCCATTCATGTTGTCGAAGGTGCCATAGCCGCCGTAGAGAAAGTGGGTTTGATATCCCTTGCTGCGGAACACGGACCCCAGGGTAAACAGACCTTCGTTATTCGGGCGACGGACTATGGATTGCCCCGGGGTTGGCGGCACGGCCAGAGACAGGGCTTCGAGACCGCGTACCGTCCGGTTGCCTGTGGCATAGAGTTGGGTAAATAGCATGCCTTGGCTGGCCAGTTGGTCGAGTTCCGGGGTTAGCCCCTGGTCATTACCAAAGCTGCCTAAGTACTTGGCGGAGAGGCTTTCGACGGTGATCAGCACCACGTTGAGCCGCTTTTCCGGCGCTGCATGGTGGATCGTGCGGCGGATATCCAGCGGATCATCGCTGACAAAGCGAGCATCGGGCGTCGCCAGCTGCGCCCTGACGAGTCGGGCGGCCTGTTCCAGCGGCAGCTTGGCATAGAAGCGTTGATAATCGAGCTGATTGTTACGGAAGGCACCGAACAGGCTGAACAGACCATCGCCAGCCAACTCATTGGCATACTGGTTTTGCCGCTGATTGATGTCCTGGGCATTTAACCCGATGCTGACCAACAGGCAGAGGGAGCCGGAGGCCAGCACCATAGGCCAGCGGCGGGGGCAGCTGATGAGGCGATGCAGGGTGGGCGGTAACAGACGATGGTTGCCGATACGGTTGGACGCGAGGAGCCAGATCAGGGTAACCAGAGCGCATAGGGAGAGCCACAGACCAATCGGGTAGGATTGGCGGATATTACCAATGACCTCATGGGTATAGACCAGGTAGTCGACGGCGATGAAGTTGAAGCGGCTATCGAACTCGGCCCAGAACACCCATTCGCTGGCAATCTGGAACAGCAGGGCAAACAGGGTGATTGCCCGTACGCTCCAGCCTGTTAGTTGCCAGAGTCGATTCGTGCGCCAGTTGAGCGGTACCAGCGTTAGCCAGAGGACAAAAGGGATCAGCAGGTAGCTGAGGCTGCCCAGATCAAACAGCAGCCCCACGCTATAGGCATAGAGCAGATCGAGGAATGACAGGCTGCCTCGATCCCAGCTCATCCAGGTCAGCCCCAGACGGCTGACCAGATTAAGCAGCAGATAACTGATTGCCAGCCAGTAGATGAAGGCATAACGACGTACAGGAGTTGGCACGGTAGGCTCCGCCACTATAACAAACATGGCGGAGAGTATTGCTAGGCTAGCTTAAGCACGCCTTAAGGCGCGAAATCAGAGCTGGGTTGCATCTGTCACCAGCTTGGTCTGAGCCGTTGGGACTATGGATCTCAGGGGTTGACGCCAGAGTTGGCAGAGCAGGACCCCCAGCAGCGCCAGTCCACCGCCCCACAGGTGGTAGCCATGTAGTTGTTCGCCCAGCCACAGTACCGCAATTACGCTGGTGAACAGCGGGAGCAGATTCATGAAGATGGCGGTGCGATTGGCTCCGAGATGACGAACACCTTGTAGCCAGAACAGGGTCGCGAGCAAAGAGGCGGGCAGTGCCGCGTAGAGCACCAACGGCAGATTGTCGGCAGTCAACGCCCAGCTGCTAGAGCGTAGAAAATCAGGAAATAACCAGAGCAGGGCGGCACTCATCTGCAGGTAGAGCATCATCCAGCCGGAGAATGGCAGCGACCAGCGTTTGAGCAGTACGCCATACAAGGCATAGATAAAGACTGCCGCCATCATCAGCAGATCGCCCTGACTGATGCCCTGAGCCAGCAATCGTGCGGGGTGTCCCTCGCTGATCAACCACAGCAGTCCGGCAAACGACAAGACTGAGCCCGTAGCGACGCCGAGTGTTGGTGTCTCGTGCAACAACCACAGACTCAACAGCACGGTCAGTAGCGGGATGAGCGCATTGAGGATGCCGATATTGACGGCACTGATGCTCTGTGCGGCGTAGTAGCCCAGGCTCTGGTTGAGCATCATGCCCAGCAAAGCCAGTATCATCAGTTGACGCAGGTAGGGACGAATTTGCTGCCGTTGCTGCCACACGGTACGAGCCATAAACGGAGTGACCAGTAACCAAGCCAGTAGCCAGCGATAAAAGGCGATGACACCGGGCTCGATAGTGCCGGCAGCCAGTTTGCTGACGATGGCATTGCCGCTCCAGATTAATACGGCCAACAAGGGGTACCAGAACATCAACGTATCTCGATAGAAAAACCGTGGGCGATTCTACGCTGTCCTTTTTTACGCATATAATGATAATCCGCCAATCGATAGTCCTATTCAGCCATGACAATTTCTGACTCCGAGTTACCTCAGATGCCGAACCGAACGCCTTTGGGGCGGAGCCATGCTCGCTTCGCGTCACAGCGCCATTCAGCCCCCTCGATCAGCTCGGCACCCGAGACGATCCGCTTTTGCGAGGCTCATTTGGCGGCGATGACCGATCTGGATGAGGAGTGGCATGATTGGGGCCAGCTGGCATTCATTCACAATGGTCTGATGGAGCTCTCCATCGAAGGCGAGAGTTTCATCGCACCGGCCCGCTTCGGAGTCTGGATACCGCCTCGGGCCCGCCATTGCAGCTATAACCACAGGCCGATTGACTTCGGAACTATCAATGTCGCCAGCGCCCTGTGCGAGGCGTTACCGACCACCCCCTGTGTGCTGGATCTGTCGCCTCTGGTGTTGGCGATCATTGACCATTTTCATCAACGACAACTGCTGGAGCCACAGACCGCTGCGGATCTTCGACTCGGGCAGGTACTGATCGACCAACTGGTGTTGTCGCCTCGGCGTCAGCGTTATCTACCGATGAGCGAGGATCGGCTGCTGGCTCCGGTGCTGCGGGCACTCGAGCAAAATCCGGCCGATAGCCGATCGCTGGCCGTGTGGGCCAAACAGGTTCACAGCACGGAGCGCACGCTGTCGCGCCGTTGTCACGGCGAGCTGGGCATGTCATTTAGTGAGTGGCGGCAGCGGCTGCGGTTTATCCAGGCGTTGTCACTGCTGGAGCGGCCGATCAGTATCAAGGAGATAGCGCTCGAGCTGGGTTACAGCTCACCCTCGGCGTTCATCACCATGTTTCAGTCGCTGGCGGGGGTGACGCCGGATCGCTATCGCAAGCGGACAGCGGGAGCCGAGAATGGCGGGGGGTTATCGATAGTTTGACTCGGGGAGCCTCTTTTTTGGATCTGGGGGACACGGGCCGTGCCCCCGAATGAGGCGGCTCGCTTAGGCCGAGTATTCGTCAAAGTTTTCGATGTAATCGTCAAGATTGTCGAGCAATAGCTGGCGGTACTGTTCGGTGAAATAGTCCACGGCGTCCTCTTTACCCATACGCAAGGCATCGGCATCGCTCGCCTGGGCGGCGATCAAGAAGGCGTTGAAACGGGCACTGGCATACAACAGGGAGCCGCTGACATCCTCGCTCTGAGCACTTTCGGTCTGCTGGTTGGCCAGATTGATGATGGCGTCGGCGCGTTCCCAGAACGCATCATTCGGGGCTTCATTACTCATTTCGTTCTCCTGCGTAAGCTGATGGTAGATGGCGCTCTGGCTACCCCTGGGCCTGGTTTTAAGCGAGGGGTTAGCCACAATGGCGGCTATTAAAGCAATCCCGTCGTGATTCGCCAAGCCGATTTTTACCGTCACCGGGCAGAGCCTTGGTCAGGGGCGGATTCTGCCCCCTCTCAAGATGATAATGCCAAGTTGATGAACGAAATTGATCCTCAGACGTGGTTCCGGTGGGAATGAGTAACTATGATGGCCATGCGAATTCAGCGATTCGCCAAGAGCAACGATCGTGACATCCGAGAGTGACAACACAGGGACCTGCTTATCATGAAGAGTGCAAAACTGACCATATTGGCGGCCGCGATGGCCGGAGTTGTGGGCTGCTCGGCCCAGCAGGATGAGCCGCTGGATACCATGAGCGAGACGACTGTGACTCAAGAAGAGGGAATACCTGGAGGTTCAGTGATCCAGACTCAGATATTGACGGCGTCAGTGGTCGAGATTGAGTCAGCCGAACGTATTTTTGTGCTGCAAGATGATGCGGGGCATAGACACCATATTATTGCTCCCTCGCAGATGGTTAATTTTCCCCAGTTGGCGGTTGGTGACCGGGTGAGAGCGACCATTCAGGTTGAAACTGTGGCTTATCTACATGATGCCCAAACTGCCAAGAGTGATGAGATGGCATTGGTGGCATCTGCGCCACCCGCTGGGGAAAAGCCGGGCCTGATAGCCTCGAAACGCCATCAAACGACGGCTGTGGTAACTGACATTGATCTCATGAACAGAACGGCTAGCCTGCTGTTTGCCGATGGTACGGTTCGCGTGATTGCCGCGCGCAATGATGTGGTGTTGACCCACGATCTGATCGGTAAACAGGTGGTCATCGTTGTGACTTCCGCCGTCGCGGTGGAGGTGACCAAACTCTGAGGCGCCTGGGCACAGTCGCTGGACTGTGCCCCGTGGCGTTGTGCCCCCCGGATATGGCGCTCCTGCGGTTTACCCTGACGCCATTGGCTCAGGGCCTATGATTGAGCCGCAAATTATCGATGGCCCCCATCCGCTGCTCTCCTTGGGTATCCGGCTCCAGATACCAGCGCACTTCAATGGCAAATACCTCGATGAGATCCAGCGTCACCGGAGTCATCTGCTTGCTCAACGGCAAATTGATGGTGGTTTCTTGTTGATACCCATCCCGTCCTTCGGCACGGATGACCGCGCTCTGGCCATAGGTCGATGCCAGATCCAGGGAGTAGAGATCAAACGGTTTACCATCGTCGCGTTGCAGCCGGATGCGCCCTGAGTAGTGGCGAGCCAGCAATACGGTCGACGGCCAGGGTTCAAACCAGCCCAGATCGGGGAAGGCATGCTCCAGCAGCAGATTGGGGTTCCCCCGTGACATGAATTGGTAGTGGGCCATCTCGGGAGTGTCGTTGACCACGAAGGGCTCATTCAGTGGGGTCGAGAATGCAGGCGTTGGTGTCTTCTCGAAGTCGATGGTGACCTCAGGATCGGTCGAGCGTTGCAGGGTGCGCAGCGTGAAGATGCGCCAGCCTCTGTCCCCATTACTATCGCTGACCCTGGCATAGAGATAGCTGGTTCCACTCTGTGTCGCCGAGCCCCAGATCCGGATGCCGTTATCGGTGACGGCGGCTGCAAGCCCAGGTTGCAACGCCGAGCCAATGATCGTCAGTCGTAAGGTGCCATCCCCGCCGCTGGCACGGATCCATCGTTCAACCGTAGTATTGACTTGCGTCGCTTCCAACTCGGGAGCCGTATTGAATGCTGGAACGGCCCCCTGGGGTGCCGTGACCGGATTGTAGCTGAGCTCCTCCTGCAACCACTGCAGCATGGCCTGATACTTGACCGAGTCTTTTGGGTCATCAGCCAGATGTTCCAGATGCCCCCATTGACCATATTTGCCCCAGGCTCCGCTCAGGGTGTAGGGGTTGTGCATCTGCAGCCCTTTGGCGACGGCCATATTGAGGTGCATGCGGTAGATTTCGGCCATCATGGGGCGATTATTCATCTGCACCATGAACGAGGTGATGCCATCATCCCGCACGTCGCCACCATCCATGTTATCGGTATAGATGGAGGGGCCGCCCTCATAGGCAATCAGCGGAATGGCTTGCTGGAAGTACTGGTTGGCATGTTCGGTAACCCAGGGCTGAAAACCGCCGCCCCAGCTGGTGGCATCGGGTCCTGCGCCCTGTGAGGCATCATCGGAGAGCATGCGGCGTTTCCACTCCTCGAGGGTTTGATCCAGGTGGTGTTGTAGCGTTGCACTCTGCCAGTAGCCATCACTGGCTGGCCGGGATACTGGACGTTGCAGACCGGAGCCCGCATCAAAGTACTCACCGGTATAGAACCAGGGATCGGCGGAGCCTGCCTGTGTCTGGGCTTTTTCATGAGCCCAATCCTGGATGCCGTTGCCGGTATAGGTGGTGACTGCTATCACATCGGGCTTGGTTA
>JAYRLO010000151.1:0-7101 GCA_041905215.1 Aeromonadaceae bacterium | reverse complement strand
GGTTGCTTGCGGATATAATCGAGCTGACTGGCGGCCGGATAGGCCATCACCTGACACTCACCGGTCAGCAGTTTAGCCAGGCGTTTGGTTGGCTTGGGAGTGTAATCGAATGCGAGCCGCTCGAGTGGTGCTGCTTGATCCCAATAAAGCGGGTTCCGGTGCATGCGGATGAATTCGTTGTTGCGAAACTCCTGCTGCTGGAAGGGACCCGTACCGACAGCCAGTAGATCCAGTTGTTCGGTTTTGCCACTGAGTAACAGCAGTTGGGCGTACTCAGCCGAGAGGATCACGGCATAGTCACTGGCCAGCGCGGCCAGAAACGCGGCGTTTGGCGCCTTGAGAACAAATTGAATCTGTTGAGTCGAGAGTTTGCGGATCTCGCTGATCTGTTGACTGAAGCCACTATTTTCAAAGAAGGGGTAGCGCCCGCCGGAGATGTCGTGAAACGGATGGTAGGGGAAGCGAATGCGGTTGAAACTGAACAGCACATCGTCGGCATTGAACTCCCGGGATGGCGTGAACCAATTGACCCGGTGAAATTGCACCCCTTTGCGCAGGGTAAAGGTATAGGTCAGTCCATCGGGGCTGATGGTCCACTCGGTGGCCAACGCCCCTTCGAGACGTTGACTCAGGGGGTTGACGGTCAGCAGACGATCATAGAGTTGATGGGAGAGGGAAGAGCCGAGCGTCCCTGAACCGTACAGCTGCGGGTTCATGCTGGTAGGGGCGCTTTCGACACAGTAAACCACCCCATTTTGCTGCCGCGAGGTGTCTTGATTGCAACCGGCGAGGAGCAGACACAGGCTGCAGCCCCATAGCAGGGACCCATATTTCACAAGTCCAGGTACTCTCATCATTGATTCATCCCATCTGTAGCTGGCCGCGCGGAAATTCCATATTTGCGCAATAGGCCGCGCAGCTGATCGTAACTTAAGCCAAGGGATTGTGCAGCTAATCTCTGGTTGAAGTGTTGCTGCTGTAGCGCTTGCCGTAATAGCTCCTGCTCATAACGAGCCACATGTTGTTTCCATTCCAGCGGAAATCGCGGATTGCTCACAGAACACACCGGATCCACCTGCGGGACGCGCCATGGCGAAGCGAACGGATCCAGTACCAGACTGGCCAGTGGTTGTTCCGGTTCGGCCTGACGATAGAGGCTACGTTCGATGACGTTGCGCAACTCACGCACGTTACCGGGCCAGCTATGGGCCAGGAGCTGAGCCTCGGTCTCGGGAGTAAATCCAGCAAAGCTGGGCAGCCCCAGCTCCTGGCTTAGCTGTTGGGCAAAATGGTGACCGAGCAACAGAATGTCGTCACGTCGGGCGCACAGTGGTGGCAGTGTGATGACATCAAACGCCAGGCGATCGAGCAGATCGGCCCGGAATTGACCGTCGGCGGCCAATGCTGGCAGATCGGCGTGGGTGGCACACACCAGACGAACATCCACGCGCAATGACTGCTGACCTCCGACCCGCTCGAAGTCACCATATTCGATGACCCGCAACAGCTTCTCTTGCAGACGAGGGCTCATGGTGGCCACCTCATCCAGAAACAGGGTTCCGCCATCGGCGCGTTCAAAACGCCCCTGATGGCGTTTCTGGGCACCGGTGAACGATCCCGCTTCGTGGCCAAATAACTCGGTCTCCAGCAGGGTTTCACTCAGTGCCGCGCAGTTGATCGAGATGAAGGGCTGCTGCCAGCGAGAGGAGAGATAGTGCAGTCGATGGGCGAACAACTCTTTGCCGGTTCCCCGTTCGCCAATCAGCAGCACCGGGCGAGGGATCTGCGCCAGCCGGGATACCTGTTCCAGTACCTCCAGGAAGGCATTCGATTCGCCGAGCAATCGTTCACTGTTCATGAAATCACCTGGTCAAATTTACCAACTATTGGCGATTTTAATCATAGTTGGTATCTGGTTATCCGCAGCGGTTAGATTGTATCTTTTTATAATCAATGAGTTAATTGAATTTAACGAATTGGCCCGACTCTTGCGTTCTCTGCATCAAGCTTGGCAATCTCGACGTTCCTGACGAGAGTTGCTTTGACTGCTGACCTGCTATCGGAGGAAAACATCATGGGTATTTTTTCGCGACTCACCGACATCGTGAATGCCAATCTCAACAGCTTGCTGGATAAGGCCGAGGATCCGCCGAAGATGGTACGCCTGATCATCCAGGAGATGGAGGAGGGGTTGGTGCGAGAGCGGGCCAACCTGGCTCGCTTCCTGGCCGACAAGAAAGAGTTGGCTCGGCAGCAGGGACGCTATCAGTCACAGCTGGAGGATTGGCAAAATAAGGCCGAACTGGCATTGCTCAAGGGGCGTGACGATCTGGCGCGTGCCGCATTGATCGAGAAGGGAAAACAGCAAACCTTGGTCGAGGCGCTTGGTCATGAGTTCTGCGCCGTCGAGGAGGGGATCGCCAAGCTGACAACGGAGATTGAGCTGCTCGAGGCCAAGCTGGTGGATGCCCGGGCCCGACAAAAAGCCATGTTGTTACGCTCGGCGGCTGCCCAGAGCCGATTAAATGTCCAACACCATGGGCAGCAGGCGACTCCTCATGCCATCATGGAAAAGTTCGACCGGATGGAGCGCAAGATCGAGGAGATGGAGAGCAAGGCCGATGTCTACAATCCCAACCCCAACTTGCAGCAGCAGTTTGCCGAGTTGGCGGCGGACGATGCCATCTCTCGTGAGCTTGCGGCAATGAAGGCCAAGTTACAGCAGAACTCGAGTCAGGAGGGGTGAGATGAGCATCATCTGGATAGTCTTTGTGGTGCCTGCGATCCTGTTTGTAATTTTTGTGGCGCCGATCTGGCTGGTGCTGCACTACCGCAGCAACCGCAAGTTGGGCGTCGGGCTCAACGAGCAGGAGATGACGCGGCTGACGGCTCTGGTCTCCCAAGCCGACATGTTGCAGCAGCGTGTGCATACCCTGGAGCGGTTGCTGGATGTCGAGAGCCCGAACTGGCGCGCTGAGGATCCATCCGCGGGGAGGTCACATGAGTAATCGTCTCTATCGTGATCCGCGCCGTGGGGCCCTCGGTGGGGTTTGCACTGGGCTGGCTGATTATTTAGGGGTGGAAGTCTGGGTTGTGCGGCTGGTGGCGGTTACCGCGCTGATCTTCGCCTCATTTCTCACCATACTGCTCTACCTGGCGGCGTGGGCCATGCTCGACAAGAAGCCTGCTTCTGAGCCCGAGGGTGGCTATGGTCGCTCCCCGCTCAAGCAGCATGGTTGGCAACAGGGGTTGATGCCATCACAGGCGCTGACGCGAGTTTCCGACCAGCTCGCGGATCTGGAGCAGCGACTGCAAGCCATGGAGCGCTGCGTGACATCCCGGGAGTATCAGATGCGCCACGACTGGAAGCGGATGGAATGACACTACTCGATAAGATTTCCTGGCCCCAGTGGCAGGAGAAGGCCGATACCCTGGTCAACCGCACGCTGGATCGCCACGTGCGGTTGGCGGTGACCGGATTGTCACGCAGTGGCAAGACGGCGTTTATCACGGCGCTGGTGCAGCAACTGGAGCAGGCGGGATTTTCATCGCGCTTGCCTCATTGGCAGGTGTTGCAGTCGGGGCGGTTGCTGGGGGTGCAGCGGGTGCCCCAACTCAACCATCACATCCCGACGTTTCCCTATGCTGAAGGACTGGCGGCTCTGCAAGCGACTCCACCGCATTGGCCCGAGCCGACTCGTACCGTCAGCGAGATCCGACTGGAGTTGCGGTTTCGCACTCAGCATCCGTTACTAAGACATCTGAAACGCGACGCCAGCTCGCTATTTCTGGATATCGTCGACTATCCGGGAGAGTGGCTGCTCGATCTGCCGCTGTTGCAGATGAGCTATCAGCAGTGGAGCGACCAGGTTCGGGCCCAACTGACGGATCCACAACTGGAGTTGGCGGCCCGGGAGTGGCTGGCCCTGGGGGCCGAGCTGTCGTTGACGGCGCCCTGCAATGATGAGGCGTTACGAGCCGTCGCGGCCAGTTATACCCGTTGGCTGCATCACTGCCGATCGCACCTGGGGTTATCACTGATCCAACCGGGCCGCTTTGTTCTGCCGGGTGAATATGCCGGGGCTCCCATGCTGCAATTTGTGCCCTGGGTCTGGGGGCCACTGGCGGAGCAGGCACCGCCGGGATCCTTGCAGGCCATGCTTGAAGAGCGATTCGCCTATTACAAACAGCACCTGGTGCAGGGGTTCTATCAGCAGCACTTTGCCTCATTCGATCGGCAGATCGTGTTGGTGGATTGCCTGCAGCCACTGCAGGCCGGTGAGGCTGCATTTCGCGATCTGGAACAGACTCTGGCTCTGCTGATGCGCAGCTTTCACTATGGGCAAAGCAACTGGCTGCGTCGTCTGTTTGCCCCTCGCATCGACAAATTATTATTTGCTGCCAGCAAGGCGGATCATGTGACACCGGATCAGCACGCGAATCTGCAGCAACTGTTACGCCATCTGGTGCACGGGGCCTATGGCATTGCGCGCTTTGAAGGGATCGCCATCGAGTGCCTGCCGCTGGCCTCGGTCAGAGCCAGTGAATACCGCCAGGTGCCTCATGAAGGCCGTCTGCTCAATGCCCTATCCGGAACCACGCAGAGCGGAGAGCCGGTCCATCTGTTCCCGGGTGAGGTACCGGCAACACCGCCATCGGCCAGTTATTGGCAACAGACCAATCGCTTCGGTTTTGTCGCCTTGCGTCCACCCCTGTGGACACCGGGTGCGGCTATGCCCCATCTACGGCTGGATCAGGTTCTGGAGTTTCTGTTGGGAGATAAGTTGCAATGAGTGAACCGCAAGGTTACCAGGGCCCCCAGGGGCGCATCGATCTACCCTTACCCCCCCAGGACGAGGTGGTTGGCCTGCAGGGGCCTATCGTGCTGGATGCTGATGATTTGGCAGCTAGCCGACCCTGGAGTGAACCGTCCGGTGACGCCGACGGTGTGGTTCAGCGGGCATTGGGTCGACGCCGCATCGGGTTGTTGGGCTGGGGGTTGGCTGGCGTGGGGCTGTTGTCCGGTGTCGAACTGGGGCTCTTCGTCTGGCATGCCCTGGCTGACTCCTGGTTGTGGGGGGGCTTGTGGTGCGTGGCGCTGGGGGCCTTTGGGCTGGGGGTGTTGCGTATCATCGGCCGAGAATTCATGGAGCTGCGATTGTTGAAGCGGCGGCAGGATACACGGAGCCGGGCGCAAGCCTTGTTGCTGGCTGATGTGCCGGATGGCGCGCGGGCTTTTTGCTCGCAGTTGGCGGTTGATACCCGAGCCGAATGCACTCAAGGCTATGCTACCTGGCAGCAGCAATGCGAATCCCACCACTCATCCAGTGAGCAGTTGCAGCTCTACAGCCGCCTGGTGCTGAGTGAACAGGATCGGCAAGCCCGTGCCAGCGTCATGCGCTGGAGTGGTGAGGCGGCTGTGCTGGTGACCATCAGCCCGCTGGCGTCCGTCGATATGCTGCTCATCCTCTGGCGGAGTCTGAAAATGATCGATGAGGTGGCTGCCTGTTATGGCATTCGCCTGGGCTACTGGAGTCGTATTCGTCTGTTACGGATGATCGGCCAGCATATGCTCTATGCCGGAGCCGCCGAGCTTATCACCGATGTGGGTCTGGACTGGCTGGGGGCCGAGCTATCCGCCCGGCTGTCGGCGCGACTGGCTCAAGGCGTCGGCGCCGGGCTGCTGACCGTCCGTCTTGGTCTGCAAACCATGCAGGTGTGTCGGCCGATCGCCTTCACTCAGGATGAAAAACCGCGGCTAGGGCAGTTCCGCACTGAGCTTCTTGCCATGCTGACCAGTAGACTGGGCTCGGCGCTCACGGGCGGGAATCGAACCCCAAACGCCCATCCTGCGCAGGAGTCGGTTTCGATCGCCAATGAACAACGCCCCATGGAGTAGAGATGTTTGATACCCCGCAAGACGATCTTCGTATTATTGGCCACCGCGGTGCGGCCGCCGTGGCACCGGAAAACACCCTGGCCTCTTTTCGTGCCGCCGCCGCCTTGGGCGTTCGCTGGGTGGAGATGGATGTCTCACAACTGGCTGATGGTACGGCGGTGATCTTTCATGATGACGAACTGGATCGCTGCACCAATGGCTCAGGTCTTCTTGCCCAATCTAGCTGGCCACAGGTGCAGCAGTTGGATGCCGGATCCTGGTTCTCGGCCCAATTTTGTGCCGAGCGAGTTCCGACCCTGAGCGAGGCCTTGGCGGAGATCCAGCGACTGGGACTTGGCCTGAACCTTGAAATCAAGCACGAAGGGGCAGGGCTCGAGACCTTTGTGAAGCAGGTGTTGACGACACTCGCGCGGGAGTGGCGCGATAACGATCGCCTGTTGCTGTCGAGCTTTAATCATCAGGCGTTGCAGCTGTGCCTGGCCCAGGCTCCGCATCTGCGCCGTGGTCAGCTCTACGAGTCGGTGCCAGCCAACTGGCTGCAAGAGCTTGAGGCCATCTCGGCGTACAGCCTGCACTGTGACTATCTGGCTCTCGACCATGCGCTGGCAACGGCCATCAAGGCAGCTGGTTACCGACTGCTTTGTTATACGGTCAACGACCCCTTGAGCGTGGCGTACCACTGGGGGTGGGGCATGGATGGGCTGTTTACCGACGATCCCGCCCGTTTTATGGGATCTGGGCATGGAGCTGTGCGTTAACTTCCTCACAATAAAAGGGTTCTTGGCTCCCTTGACTATAAATTTGCACTAATCTGAGGTGAATAGTGGGAGTCGGAGTGGCCCAATGCCAAGAGTTAACTCGTGGCGGCGCCAGCCACCTAATTACAGATGTAACCGTCGGCATTGTGCCTTACGAGGATTGCTCTATGAGTGATGATCTGCTCTTCATTGATGATGAACCTGTCGTAGGTTCGCCCCAGGCTCTGGCCAGTTGGCAGGTGATGATAGTCGATGATGAGCCTGCGGTGCATGAAGTGACCCGGCTGGTCATGTCTGGATTCACCTTCGACGGTAAGGGGCTCTCGTTTATCGATTGCTACAGTGCTGGTGAAGCCGTGGCCGTGTTGGCGTCGCGAAACGATATAGCGCTGATCTTGCTGGATGTGGTGATGGAGACAGATACCGCAGGTCTCGAACTGGCTC
>JAYRLO010000150.1:0-7158 GCA_041905215.1 Aeromonadaceae bacterium | reverse complement strand
GATGTTACCAAACGGCTCGATTACAGCAGTGACGAGTTAAAAAGCCAGGAAGAGGGGGTCGACAAGATCTATCTGGGGTATATCCGCGGTAGCAACACGACAGTCAAGGCCAGTAACTGCTACTTCATGTATGGTCAAGCCTATGGCTCCACCAACCCGAGCAGTTGTAATGCCGAAGACACAACCCATGCTGCCACCTATGCCATGGTCACCAGTGGCTGCTGATGGGATTCAGCCTTCATCAATAGAGCCGATGAGACGCTATCGGTCATTTTAAGAAAAGCTAGAAAATCAAAGGGGGCCTGCTTGCCCCCTTTGTGCTTGCAATAGCCGCGCTTGAGCGCTTTTTTCCTGTCGACCTCCACCGTCGCCCGATTGAGCTCGATGCTGTGTTTGTGTACGAAATTGCGTACACCCTGCTTCTTGGCCATGGCTGGCTCCTCATCTTGAGATCTGAAATGGCGCAGTGACCGAGGCTAAGTCAAAGACCCGGTCCCACCTGCACTGCCGATGCATTATCGCACAATGACCTGCACAGTGCAGCGGAACTACGGGGGCAGCCCGTTTTCATCGCCCGGCCCGGCGGCTTTTAGGGCCATCACTCCTGCTTGGTACCTGGAGCGCCAGCCACGAGCCATCGAGCTTACGCGGACAATATGAAATTACCTCGGCAGACGCAGTTCGAAGCCGACACCACCGCCTCGCAGGCCAGGACAGAGGGTCAGGCAGCCCCCCATCCGCTCCGCCAGGGTACGGGCAATCGCCAGCCCGAGTCCGCTACCGGTCGCCTCGCTGCCAGGGATGCGGTAGAAACGCTCGAAGATCCGCCCCCTGTGCTCCTGGGGAATGCCGGGGCCATCATCCCGCACCTGCAGCCGCAATGCCTGGGCATCGGTTTCAAGGATCACCAGGATCTGCCCCCCACGTCGGCCATACTTGATGCTGTTCTCGACCAAATTGTTGAGAATCGAGGCCAGAGCCTGGGAATCCACAGTGGCGTCCTGACTGTCTGGCCCCTCATAGCCCAGCTGGATCTGCTGATGCAGCGCCAGCGGATAATAAAGGCTGATGCAGTCGGCAATACGCGCCACCAGATCCTGCGGCTGGGGGCGTAACGAGAAATCATCCGCCTCGAGACGGGCGATGGCGATCAGTTGCCGGCTCAGCGAGGCGGCACGCTCCAGCCCCTGATGCATCTCACCAATCACCGCATTGCGCTCAGCGGGATCCTGGGCTTGCTCCAGCAGATGCAGCTGTGCCAGCACGGCAGCGATCGGTGTTCGTAACTCGTGAGCCGCATCACCAAGCAACTGTTTCTCGCGACGGATGTTCTGTTCCAACCGAGCCAACAGATCATTGATTCCGGTTACCAGTGGTCGGGTTTCGCTGTAGTCACAACCAAAACGCATCGGCGAGAAATCCCCCGGCCGTCGCGCAACGATCTCGGCAGCACTCAGTCGCAATGGTTTGAGCCCCCAGCGCAAACTGAGCCAACTGGTTACTATGCTGAACAACATGAAGATCACCACTACCTCCAGAATGTCTGCCGGCGAACCTATCTCTGCATCCCGATCCTGAGCCGATTCGGCACCGATCACCAGCCAGCGACCGCTGGCACTGGACTCGGCCACCAGGTGCCATACCTTGCCCTGTAGCAGTTGGCGGCTACCGTGGCTCGCCTCCCGCAACATCGGATGTTCGGGGGCTGTGGTCGAGCGATAGACCAACTGACCCTGGCGATCCAGGATCTGGAACATCGGCTGAAAGTGGACGTCTTCATCCAGATTCATTACCTCGCGATAGATGCGATCCACCTGCACCATCATCATCGGCACCGCCTCTGGGCTGATGGCGTGATTGTCATACAACTCGGCCATACCACGACAGATGATCGACAGTTGGGTATCCAGGCTCTGGAACACACGACCATGCAAGACCGTCAGGAAATAGAACGAGAAGGCCCCCCACAGCGTGCAGATAAAGAGCACCTGCAACAGGATTTGCCGCAGCCAGATGCTGCGCAGCCGGATCATGCCGACTCCTTATCAAAGGATTGCAGCAGGTAACCGATGCCACGGACGGTCAGAATGCGTTCGTTGCCCAGCTTGCGCCGCAGGTGATGGATATGCACCTCCAGCGCGTTGCTCTCGACGCCATCGCCACCATCGCTGAACAGAGTACTCTGCAGTGCCTGCTTGCGCACAACCTGATCGGCGTTCTTCATCAGCTCCTGCAAGACAGCAAACTCTTTCGGTGGCAACGACACAGGGCGCTGCCCCCGAGTGACCCTATGGTTGACCGGATCCAGGGTCAGCTCGTCAACCACCCAGATCTGGCTGGCAAAGCCGGCAGCACGCCGCGTCAGCGCCCGCAACCGCGAGATCAGCTCAGGAATGGCAAAAGGCTTGGGCAGATAGTCATCGGCGCCAGAGTCCAGGCCACCGATGCGATCCTCCACCGCATCCCGTGCGGTGAGTATGATCACTGGTACGCGCTCACCTCGCCGACGCCAGCGGATCAGCTGCGTGATCCCATCGCCATCCGGCAAGTTCAAATCCAGCAGTACGGCGTCAAACTGCTGGCTCTGCAATAGGGGATCGGCATCACGCAGCAGGCGGATCCAGCACACATCGAAACCTGCCATCTCCAACGCCCGCATCTCGGCGGTCCCCAACTGCAGATCATCCTCGATCAGTAACAACTTCATCCTGCACTCCCTGATAGCACCTGCATTCATGCAGGCAGCCTACTGCATTCCCCGCGCGGCTGCAGCCCCCTGCCTCCGCGCTCTTAATCCAACCTTAAGCTGGCACTAACCCAATGTTAAGCCCGGACGGCAGATACTCGGCGGCAATCCCGTACACATGGAGACAAGCGGATGAAATCAGCAACACACCTACTGCTCTGGCTGCTGGCCAGCGCTCCCCTGATGGCCTCAGCGGCCACCCCCAACCAGGCCCGCAAGGAGGTCAAACGGCAGGCCGTCAGCCAGGTTCAGCAGGCAGCTAGCGCTGAGCAGACATGGTCGCTGACCCTGGGAGCCGGGCTTGGCGCAGCGCCTCTGTATGAAGGCAGCCGAGCCTATGAGCTGGGCGTAGTGCCCTATGCCGAAGGAGCCCTTCAGACCGAAGGACTGGGTAGCTTCTCCATCAGCAATGCAGGTCTTGGCTGGACACCATTGGCTGGCGATCGCTGGCAGGCCTCGCTGCTGCTCTCCCAAGATGGCGGCCGTGATGAGCATTTTAACCACAGCCAGATCCGTGGCAACGACCAGGATCGTAACCACCTCAAGGGTATGGGCACGATCAAGAGCACCCTGGAAGCCGGGTTTGCACTGGCTTACCAACTGGATGCCATGACAGTCAATTTACAGGCAATGCAGGATATACAGGAGCGTGGTCACAAGGGGGTGTGGGTCGATTTGGGGATCAGTCGCGAGTTCGAGCTGGCTCCGCGCTGGTCCAGCAGCCTGAGCCTGCAGACACGCTGGGGCGACAGTGACTACATGCAATCATTGTTCGGGGTCGATGCCAACCAATCAGCGCGCAGCGGCTTTCACCAATATCACCCCGGGGCCGGTGTCAAGAGCGTCAACCTCGGCAGCAGCCTGAGTTATGCCGTCACTGATAACTGGACGCTGGTGATGATGGTCGATGCTGGCGAGCTGCTCGGTGACGCAAAAGATAGTCCGATCGTGCAAAGCCGCTATCAGTTGAGCACAGTGGTCGGCACAGCCTACAGCTTCTAGAGCCATGTCGCTGCCACTGCCACATGAACCGCACCATCCGGCGGGGCAGGCCCGCCCGCCGGACACCAGGGTGGTGGCATCCACCGACAACGAGAGAACACCATGAAACTAGCTGTTTTGTTGCGCCGTCATCCTCGCCTGTTGTTGGCGGCGCTCCTGCTGTTACTGCTGGCTGCGGCCAGCAGTATGCTAACCACCACACCGGAGGCAGCTCCGGCCAGCGGTGAGGAAAAGCCCGCTGCAGCCCTCACCGTCTCGCTGGCAACACCGCGCCATCAGCGCTGGCCGCTGACCATCAGTGCCAACGGCAGCATCAGCGCCTGGCAGGAAGCCTGTATCGGTGCCGAGATTGGCGGCCTAAGGCTGGCGGATCTACTGGTTGAGACAGGTGATAGAGTCCATAAGGGACAGACGCTGGCTCGCTTGCAGGATCAGACGGTGCGCGCCGAGCTGGCTCAGGCTGAGGCCAGCCTCAGCGAGGCGAGCGCCACCCTGCAAGAGGCCAGTGCCAATGCAGCACGGGCGCGCCGCGTGCAAGGCAAAGGCACCCTGAGCGAACAGCAGTCCACGGCCTATCTGCTGGCGGAAAAAGCCGCCAGGGCGCGGGTGGCCGGCCAGCAGGCCTTGGTTGAGCAAGCACGGCTGCGGTTGGCTCAAACCCGGATCACGGCCATTGATGATGGCACCATCACCAGCCGACAAGCGACTCTGGGGGCCGTGGTACAGGTCGGCGACGAACTGTTTCGCCTCAATCGCGGTGATCGCCTGGAATGGCGTGCCGAACTGCCGGCGACCGAGCTGACGCAGATCCGTCCCGGTATGAGGGTGCAACTGCGCACCTCCGCCGATCAGCAGTTGCAAGGACGGGTGCGCCGTATCGCTCCAACCCTGGAAGCCAGCAGCCGAACCGGTCTGGTATATGTCGATCTGCCTGCGGATCAGGGCGCCCGTGCCGGCATGTTTGCCCACGGCGAGATCGAGCTAGGACAGATCGATGTGCTGACGGTGCCACAAGGTGCCCTGCTGCTGCGCGATGGCTTTTACTACCTGTTCCTGCTCGGCAACGATCACCGTCTCATTCAGACCAAGGTGACCACGGGAGCGCGGCAGGGCGACGCAATTGCCATTCTCGACAAGATCCCGGCAGATGCCCTGGTCGTCGACAGCGGTGTCGGTTTTCTCAATGACGGCGACCTGGTGCACATCGCTACCCCAGGGCTCTTCGCCTCAGCCACAGGAGAATAGGAGATGGCATCTTTTAACGTGTCGGCCTGGTCAATCCGCAACCCGATCCCCAGCGTGCTGGGCTTTGTACTGCTGGCGCTTCTTGGGGTGATGGGCTTTGCGCGGATGGGTATCCAGAATATGCCGGATATCGATCTGCCGATGGTGGTAATCAGTGCCGCCCAGCCTGGCGCCGCCCCCGCGCAAATAGAGACCGAGATCGCCCGCAAGATCGAGAATGCAGTGGCATCGGTACAGGGGATCAAGCACATCTATACCCAGATCTCCGATGGTGTCGCCACCATCAGCATCGAGTTCCGCCTGGAAAAGTCACCACAAACCGCGCTGGATGAGGTGCGCGATGCCATCAGCCGCATCCGCTCCGAACTGCCTGGCGACATGCGTGATCCTGTGATCAGCAAGGCTGAACTGGATGGCTCGTCACTGCTGACCTACACGATCGCCTCGAACCGCATGGATGACGAGGCTCTCTCCTGGTTTGTCGACAACCAGCTGACCCGCGCGCTGCTGAGTCTGCCGGGGGTTGGCGCCGTCAACCGGGTGGGTGGTGTCACGCGACAGATCCGGGTCGAGCTGGATCCAGATCGCATGCAGGCCCTGGGGGTCACCGCCGCCGACCTGTCCCGCCGTCTGCGCCAGATCCAGCAGGAGGCCTCTGGAGGCCGTGCCGATGTCGGTGGCGCCGAACAGTCGGTGCGCACCATAGCCACGGTGCAGACCGCCGATGAGCTGGCAACTCTGGAGATACCGCTGGCCGATGGTCACGCACTGCGACTCGACCACCTCGCTACCGTACACGACACCGTGGCCGAACCCCGCTCCTTGGCCCGGCTGAATGGCAAAGCGGTAATAGCGGTGGAAATAGTGCGCAGCAAGGGGGGGAACGAAGTCGAAATTATGCATGCGGTGCGCCGGATGTTGGACGAGATGCGGCAGCAACATCCGGATATCCGCATCGATGAAGCCTTCAACTTTGTCACCCCTGTTCTGGAAAACTATGACAGCTCGATGCAACTGCTGTATGAAGGAGCCCTGCTGGCCATCCTGGTGGTCTGGATCTTCCTGCGTGACTGGCGTGCCACCCTGATCTCCGCCGCCGCCCTGCCGCTGTCGATCATTCCGACCTTCGGTCTCATCCACCTGCTGGGCTTTAGCATCAACGCCGTCACCCTGCTGTCGCTGTCATTGGTTGTGGGAATTCTGGTCGATGATGCCATCGTCGAAATCGAGAACATCATGCGCCACCTGCGCATGGGCAAGAGCCCCTATCAGGCGGCGATGGAGGCCGCCGACGAGATTGGCCTGGCAGTGATCGCCACCACCTTCGCCCTGATTGCCGTATTCCTGCCCACCGCCTTCATGACCGGCATCATCGGCAAGTTCTTTGTCGAGTTTGGTTGGACGGCCGCCATCTCGGTCTTCTTCTCACTGGTTGTGGCTCGCCTGCTGACGCCCATGATGGCCGCCTATCTACTCAAGGTCGACAGATTGGTCCACGAAGAGCCTTGTTGGCTACACAGTTACCTGACAGTGGCGCACTGGTGCCTGCAGCACAAAGGTTATACCGCCATCATCACGACACTTCTGTTCTGTGGCGTGCTGTTTGGCTTGGCACCACAGTTGTCCACCGGCTTCATGCCACCGGACGATCTCTCCCAAACTCAAATCAGCTTGGCATTGCCACCCGGCAGCACCCTGCGGCAAACCAGCCACAGCATAGAGCATGCGGAACGGCTGGCCGCCGGCAACCCCTATGTGCAGACGTACTTCTCCACCATTGGCGGCACAGAGGTGCGCGAAGCGACTGTGACTCTCAACTTGACACCGCGTGAGCAGCGTGCCGGCGTGAACAAGCAGGAGATAGAGCGCGATCTGCGCCAACGCATGGCCCAACTCCCCGGCGTGCGCATCAAGGTCGGTCTCGATGGTGCTGATGACAGATATCAACTGGTGCTCACCGGCGATGAGGGGGAAAACCTGGATCGCTTCGCCCACCAGGTGGAGCGCCAGATGCGTGGCATCCCAGGCGTGGGAAACATCACCTCCAGCGCCAGTCTGGTTCGCCCTGAGCTGGTGATCCGCCCGGACTTTGCCCGCGCCGCCGATTTGGGCGTTACCGCCGAGGCCATCGCCGACACGTTGCGCATCGCCACCATGGGCGAGTA
>JAYRLO010000149.1:0-7175 GCA_041905215.1 Aeromonadaceae bacterium | reverse complement strand
TTCTATCGCATGAGCGGGATGTCGATTGCGGGAAAAGCCAAGGGGGAGGCGGAAAACGAAGCCAAGCCTATCGATGTCAAGAGTCTGTTGCCCTGAGGAGTTCACATGGAGCTGGCATTTTATGCCTCGGCGTTGGTTGCCATCGTGGCGACGTTGAGGGTGATCACCAACAGCAACCCGATGCATGCGTTGCTCAATCTCATCATCTCGCTGATCTCGGTGGCGATGATCTTCTTCTGTCTGGGGGCCGAGTTCGTCGGTGCCATGGAGGTGATCGTCTATGCCGGGGCCATCATGGTGCTTTTCGTCTTCGTGGTCATGATGCTCAACCTCGGCAGTGCCGAGGTTCAGGAGAAACAGTGGCTGACTCCCGCCGGAATGGCATTACCGGCGCTGTTAGCCCTGATCCTGTTGGGGTTCATCGCGGATGCTATCTACTCGGCACCGGGCAAGATCATCGGCGTGGTGGACATCCCGGCCAAGGCCGTTGGTATCTCATTGTTTGGTCCCTACGTGATCGCCGTCGAGCTGGCCTCCATTCTGCTGCTGGCGGGTCTGGTGACAGCCTATCACCTGGGGCGTGAAGATAAACAAGGGGAAGTCCTGGCCAATCGCGATGAGGGGGGCTCACGATGAACGGAATACCGATGGAACATGGGTTACTGGTCGCCGCCGTGCTGTTCTGCCTGGGGCTGTGCGGTGTGCTGATGCGGCGCAATCTGTTGTTCATCCTGATGAGCATCGAAATCATGATGAATGCGGCGGCGCTGGCGTTTGTGGTCGCCGGTAGTCGTTGGGCGCAGGCCGATGGACAGGTCATGTATATCCTGGTCATCTCGCTGGCAGCTGCGGAAGCCAGTATTGGGTTGGCGTTACTGCTGATGCTCTATCGCCGTTATCACTCTCTGGATGTCGATGTCGTAAGTGAGATGCGCGGATGATGAATCTACTGGTTGTGATCTGTCTGTTGCCCTTGCTCAGTGCACTGTTGCTGGCTTTTTCGGTTGGCCGCTGGTCTGAGACGTGGGTGGCCCGCCTGGGCGTGGGGAGTGTTGCCCTATCGGCAGCAGTGGCGTTTTTTGTCGGTTGGGAGTTTCTCCAATCGCCCCCAATCGCAGGGGCCATGGTGCAACCGCTGTGGCACTGGATCCAGGTTGGCTCATTTCAACCAGCCTTGAGCCTGCGTCTGGATGGCCTCTCCTTGACCATGGTGGGGGTGGTGACCGGGGTTGGTTGTCTGATCCATCTGTTTGCCTCCTGGTATATGCGTGGCGAGGAGGGATATTCCCGCTTCTTCGCCTATACCAACCTGTTTATCGCCAGCATGCTGGTCCTGGTGCTGGCCGATGATCTGCTCTTTGTCTACCTGGGGTGGGAAGGTGTCGGTCTGTGCAGCTATCTGCTGATCGGCTTCTACTACCGACATCCGGCCAATGGGGCGGCGGCGCTCAAGGCGTTTCTGGTGACCCGGGTGGGGGATGTCTTCTTGGCGATCGGCCTCTTCATCCTGTTCCGTGAGTTTGGCACCTTGAATATTGCCGAAGTGGTGGCCCGAGCGCATGAGCAGCTGCAGGTCGGCAATCCGGCGATCCGCTGGGCGTGCCTGATGCTGCTGGGGGGCGCGGTCGGTAAGTCGGCGCAGTTACCGCTGCAAACCTGGTTGGCGGATGCGATGGCGGGGCCGACTCCCGTCTCGGCGCTGATCCACGCGGCCACCATGGTCACCGCCGGGGTTTACCTGATTGCCCGGATGCACGGGTTGTTCCTGATGGCTCCGGATGTGTTGCAGCTGGTGGCCGTGGTGGGGGCATTGACCCTGCTACTCTCCGGTTGTGCCGCTCTGGTACAGACGGATATCAAACGGATTTTGGCCTACTCGACCATGAGCCAGATTGGCTACATGTTCCTGGCGCTCGGGGTGGGGGCCTGGAGTGCCGCCATCTTCCATCTGATGATCCATGCCTTCTTCAAGGCCTTGTTGTTCCTGGCGGCTGGCTCGGTCATCGTCGCCTGTCATCACGAACAGAATATTTTCAAGATGGGCGGACTGCGCCGGTCACTGCCGCTGGTCTATGCCTGCTTCCTCGTGGGCGGCTCTGCGCTGGCGGCCTTGCCGCTGGTTACCTCGGGTTTCTATAGCAAGGATGCCATCCTCTGGCAGGTGATGGCCTCTGGGCAATCGCTGCTGCTCGGTGCCGGCTTGCTAGGGGCCCTTCTGACCGCCTTATACACCTTCCGGCTGATCTTCGTGGTGTTCCACGGCCCCTCCCAGCCGGCGGCCCGACCGGGCCAAGGGCTGGCGCACCATCTGCCCTTGCTGGTACTGATGCTCTTATCGACCCTGGTGGGGGCGTGGATCTCGCCACCGCTGACGGCGGTGCTGCCCGCGGGCCCTGGCGATGGACTGGAGCATGGCAAGTTACAACTGGAGCTGCTTTCGGCCTTCGTTGCCGTGGCGGGGATTGCACTCGCCGCCGTCCTGTTCCTCGGCAAACGGCAGTGGGTAACCCGGCTGGCGCAGGGTGCTTTGGGGCGAGTGGTGGGCTCTTTGTGGCTGCATGCCTGGGGATTTGACTGGTTGTACGCTCAGTTGCTGGTTCGACCCTACCTGGCGGTGAGTCGCTGGCTGAATGGGGATCCGCTGGATTGGCTACTGGAGTTACCCGCCGCTCTGGCGCTGCTGGCCAATAAAACCCTGGCGTGGAGCGTCAGCGGCAAGTTGCGTTGGTATGCCGCCTCGATGGGCCTGGGTGCCGTGATGGCTCTGGCGTTGTTGTTATTCGTTTGAGCAGGGAGAGACGATTGTGACATTACTTTGGATACTTCTGACTCCCTTCGTTGGTGGGTTGCTCTGCTGGCAGACCGAGAACTATGGCATGCGGTGGCCACGCTGGATTGCCCTGCTGTCGATGCTGCTGACCTTGTTGCTGAGCGTGGGACTCTGGTTACAGGGCGATTTTTCGTTGAGTACACAAGGTGTGCCGAACTGGAGTGCCGAGTTTGTGGTTCCCTGGATCCCGCGCCTGGGGATCAGTTTTCATCTGGCCATCGATGGCTTGGCTCTGTTGATGGTGATGCTGACCGGTTTTCTCGGGGTCATGGCCGTGCTCTGTTCGTGGCGTGAAATCGGCAAACGGGTGGGCTTTTTCCATCTTAATTTGCTCTGGATCCTGGGCGGGGTCATCGGCGTGTTCATGGCGATGGATCTTTTCCTCTTCTTCTTCTTCTGGGAAATGATGCTGGTTCCCATGTACTTTTTGATCGCCTTGTGGGGGCACGTGGCAACCGATGGTCGCTCGCGGATCAATGCGGCGACCAAATTTTTCATCTACACCCAGGCCAGTGGTCTCATCATGCTGGTCGGGATCCTGGGGCTGGTGCTGGTCCACTATCGGGCAACCGGAGTCTTGACCTTCAGCTATGCCAGCTTGCTGAACACGCCGATGGACTCTGGGGTGGAATACCTGTTGATGTTGGGGTTCTTCATCGCCTTTGCCGTCAAGATGCCGGTGGTGCCTCTGCATGGCTGGTTGCCGGATGCCCACAGTCAGGCGCCCACGGCTGGTTCCGTCGATTTGGCGGGCATACTGCTCAAGACGGCTGCCTATGGACTGCTGCGGTTTAGTCTGCCGCTGTTTCCTCAGGCCTCGGCTGAATTCGCGCCCATTGCCATGTGGCTGGGGATCCTCGGAATCGTCTACGGCGCCGTGTTGGCCTTTAGCCAAACCGACATCAAGCGGCTGATCGCCTACACCAGTATCTCCCATATGGGATTTGTGCTGATTGCCATCTACTCGGGCAGCGAGCTGGCCCTGCTGGGGGCCGTGGTGCAGATGATTGCCCACGGTCTCTCGGCGGCGGCGCTGTTTATTCTGTGTGGCCAGCTCTACGAGCGGCTGCACACCCGGGATTTGCGTTTGATGGGGGGGCTTTGGAGCCGCCTGCGTTATCTGCCCGGGGTGATGCTGTTTTTCGCCGTGGCTTCCCTAGGCCTGCCGGGGACCGGCAATTTTGTCGGCGAGATCCTGATCCTGATGGGGACCTTCCCACGGGCGCCGATGATTGTCCTGATCGCCACCTCGGGTCTGGTGTTGGCCTCGGTTTATTCGCTCACCATGATGCAGCGCGCCTTCTTTGGTCCGAGTAAAGCCGAGGAGCCGCTGGCTCGATTAGAGCCACGGGAGCTGGGCATGCTGCTGCTGTTTGCCGTCTTGCTTCTCGGATTGGGTTTTTATCCGCAACCGGTCATCGATACCGCCAGTGGGACCGTGGGAGCCGTGCAGCACTGGATCCTCTCGCTTTCCTCCGTCAGTAAAGGAGTACTCTGATGTTGTCACTATTTGAATCCTTGGCTGCTGGCTTACCGTTGGTGCTGATCGCCACCACTTTAGTATTGCTGATGCTGGCGATCGCCTGGCGGCGAGACGTTGATCGCGCCTTTTATATCACCATTGCCGGTTTGAATCTGGCCCTCGCTTCGTTGTTGATCCTGGCCCGGTTACCGGCGCAGGATGTTACCCCTTTGCTGCGTCTGGATGGCTATGCCATTTTCTACATGGCGTTGGTGCTGGTGGCGGCACTGGCCAGTTGTACCTTTGCTCACGCCTGGTTACGCCGCTTTCCCGATAACCGGGAGGAGTTTTATCTGCTGCTGCTGATTGCAACCAGCGGTGGTCTGATATTGTCGATGGCACAACATCTGGCCTCACTATTTATCGGCATCGAATTGATCTCGTTGCCGATGTTTGGCCTGGTGGGATATTCCTATCGTGAACGGCACTCGCTGGAGGCCGGGATCAAGTATATGGTGCTCTCGGCCACCGCCACCGGTTTTCTGCTGTTCGGCATGGCGCTGGTCTATGCCCAGGCGGGGAGTCTGAGTTTTTCCCTACTGGGTCAAGTCCTGGCCCAGGATCCTGAGCACCAACCCCTGTTCCTGGCTGGCATGGGGATGATGCTGGTCGGCTTTTCTTTCAAGCTGTCGGTGGTTCCGTTTCATCTGTGGACACCGGATGTCTACGAGGGAGCTCCGGCACCAGTGGGGGCTTTCCTGGCCACCGCCAGCAAGGTCGCCATCTTCTGCGCCTTGCTGCGTCTGTATCTGGCCATTCCGGCGGCTGAGTCGCACATGATGCATCTGCTGCTCTCGTTGCTGGCGATCCTCTCCATCTTGGGGGGCAATCTGCTGGCGCTCTTGCAGAGCAATATCAAGCGGATGTTGGGCTACTCCTCGGTGGCCCACTTCGGCTATCTGCTGGCCATCATAGTGGCGACGCGCCAGCACTCTTTGGCGTTGGAGGCCACCGGTGTCTATCTGCTGATGTATCTGTTTACGACCCTGGGCGCCTTTGGTGTCGTGAGTTTGATGTCCAGCCCTTATGGCGGTAAAGATGCGGCCTCCTTGCACAGCTATCGTGGCCTGTTCTGGCATCGCCCCTATCTGACGGCGGTCCTGACGGTGATGATGCTCTCCTTGGCCGGAATACCGACTACCTTGGGCTTCATCGGCAAGTTCTATATTCTCGCGGTCGGTGTCAGCGCCCAGCTCTGGTGGATCACGGGCAGCGTGATCGTCGGCTCGGCCCTGGGGCTATTTTATTATCTGCGAGTCATGGTCACTCTCTATCTGCGCGAGCCTGGGCAGCAGGAGCGGGACGTCGAAGCGGGTTGGGGGCTCTCGGCAGGAGGGATTGTCGTCTTGCTCTCTGGCGTTGTGGTGATAGGGCTTGGGCTGTTTCCGCAACCACTATTGCAATTGCTGCAGTTGGTTCAGATTTCATCTGTTCACTGAGCTGGTACGTAATAAAAACAAAGGCCGCAGTTGCGGCCTTTGTTGTAACCAATCATCACCACTTACGCTTGGGTTGGAACAGAACGTCCAGATCGTCTTTCTTCTCGTTGAGTTCATCGATGGACTTCTGGTTGGCCTGTTCGAGTTGTTCGGTCATTTCGCGCAGTGCTATCCGCATCTCCTCTTCGCGCGCAATCAGCCAGGCATCTTTGTCATGGATGGGGGCCAATGTGGCAATACCCTTGCTCAGCATCTGTTTGGCGCTGCCATATTGCCGTTGCACCCGAGCCTCGACGGCGCGTTGCAGCAGGTTTGCGATGTTGATTTTCAGCAGCAGCAGCTCGAGGCGGCGATCTTCAGCGACGAAGGCTTGTGGATCGATCTTGCCCTTGTTGTGTTCGATACGTACGACGGCCCGGATTTTTTTGACCAGTTGCAGCATCTGCAGTGCTTGTCGGTCGGAGTCAGGAGAGCGAAATGCACTCTCTTCGTTGGCTTGATAATGCTCTTGCACGTAGTTGATCTGGGCGGTGACATCCTGGATCCGTTGCCGCACCGAATTCAGGCTTGGGTTGATCTGGGCGATGGCGCGCAGGGCATCGAGGATGCGGTTTTGCAGCAGCAGCACCAGATTTTTGGTATAGGGCAGACGGCTGGCGTTGAGCAGCAATTCGTCGGATTCGTCGATGATCAGTTTTTGTCTGGACATCAGGATACGGCGATCGGTTTCCTGCTTCTGCTTGTATTGCTGCACTATGTTGTAGGTGATGACCAGGAACAACAAAGCCCCGATGGACAGCAGTATCAGTGTTAATACCATGGTGGTTTCAGACCTCTTCTGGTCAGCTTCATCGCTAATCTGTTGATACTACTATAACTCACTTGGATAACGTAGGAACACGGCCTGGCGCACGGGAGTAAGTGGTGGCCGCGGTTTTGTGCAGTGAGTCACTATGTCGTTTTCAAAGGAATCCGAATGCCAGCTTTTGTATGAAAGAGCAGATATTTGACTAATCTTTGTTAGTATTAAACAAAGGCCTTTTATTCTGGAATGCTATGAAACTTCAGCAATTACGCTATATCGTCGAAGTGGCGAATCACAGTCTGAATGTCTCTGCGACCGCCGAAAGCCTCTACACCTCCCAGCCTGGGATCAGCAAACAGGTACGGATGCTGGAGGATGAGCTAGGGGTGCAGATCTTCGAACGCAGTGGCAAGCATCTGACGCAAATTACGCCGGCAGGACGCGATATCCTGAAGATTTCACAGGAAATTCTGGCCAAGGTGGAAAGTATCAAGTCGGTTGCCGGGCAATTCACCAACCCGGAGCAGGGGACGCTAAACATCTCGACGACCCACACTCAGGCTCGCTATGCCTTGCCGG
>JAYRLO010000148.1:0-7227 GCA_041905215.1 Aeromonadaceae bacterium | reverse complement strand
CTCTGCTGGGCCTTCTGGTCGGTGGCACCCTGCTAGCCTGCCGGATTGTGGCTCTGGATCTGTTCCCCTGGCTGGCATCGGCCTGTCTGCTCCTGGCGGTGTTGTGGTTTGACAATCCGTTTGCTCACATGGGGAGCCATGGCTGGGGGCAGCTTGCTCCGGATCGGCTAATGCCCCTCTGGCGCTGGGGGATGGGATTAGCCTTGCTGCAAGGTGGTCTGGCCTTGCTCTGGTTGCCTCGGGCTCGGCGTGCCGGGCTGTGGAGCTCTTTGCTGGTCACGATACCGCTGGCGATGCTGGCCCTGCTCTATTGGCGCTCTCCGGTGGGTGCCGAGGGTGTCTGGTCTGATGTCAGCCTGTTCTGGCCGTTACAGGCGTTGGTTCTGTTTGTGGCATTCAGCGCCTTGAGTGAGATGCGCCGCCAATGGCCGCAAATAGCCCGTGTGGCTCTATTGGCGGGGGGGCATGGCGCCCTGGCGCTGGCATTCATCATGTTCCTGGCTGAAGAGAGCCTGACCATCGCCTTTGCCTTGCAGTTGGCGGCGCTGGCTCGTCTGGCGCGACGCGAGGGGGATCTGGTGCCGCACTGGCTCATCAAGGGGCTGGCCATGGTGATCGTGGCACGGCTATCCTTGAACCCCTGGCTGTGGGACTACCCGCTGCTCGGACAATTTGGTCTGCACTGGAGCCTGTATGGTTACGGGATCCCGGTGCTCTGCTTCTTTGCCGCTGCCCGTTGGTTGCCGCAGCGGGAAGGGGCCAATACCAATGCCTGGCTGGAAGCCGGAGCCCTGCAACTGATGACGCTCTGGCTGACCCTGGAAGGACGTTACTGGTTGAGCGGTGGCCAGCCCTGGCAGGCGGAATACACGCTGGCGGATACGGCGTTAACCTCGGTAACCTGGGGCGCTCTGGCGCTGATCTATGGCTGGAAGTCCAGGTTGGGGGGGAGCCTGGCCCGAGTCTACGCAATTGCCTCACCCTTGCTGCTGGTTCTGATGATGGCGATGACCCTGCTGGGCTCAACGCTACGCTACAATCCGCTGTGGGTTGTTACGGATGTGGGCAGTTGGCCCATCGTGAATCTGACGCTGCTGGCGTGGGGTTTGCCGGCACTCCTGAGTCTGCTGGGGCTGCTGCAGGTAAACGCCTCCATGCAATGGCTCCGCCGTCTGCTGGCGCTGTTTTTATTTGGCATCGGCATGCTCTATCTGACCCTGATGGTGCGCCAGTGGTGGCAAGGGAGCGACATCTCCGGCTGGGATGTCTCCTTCGGTGAGCAGTACAGCTACTCGGCAGTCTGGTTGCTGGCCGCCGTGGTGTTGATGCTGGTGGGCAGTTGGCTGGTTCAGGCCCGGGTACGGCAAGCCGCCTTGCTGATTTTGCTGGTGGCGGTGCTGAAGATCTTCTTGTGGGATATGAACGACCTCGATGGCTTGTATCGGGCGGCCTCATTTCTGGGGCTCGGTTTGTGCCTAGTTGGCTTGGGTTGGTTCTATCAACACTATGTGATGCCCCGGCAGGAGCCGCCACTAGAAGAGATGTCTGACGGGCAGTAACAAACAACGACGCGAGCATGGCTGCCAGTGCGGTGGCCATGCTCATGAGGAGGATATATGGCACGAGGCCAGATCCGTTGGCGACTGCGCAAGCGAAAAATCCGGCGAGCCCGAGCCCGGCACTGCTGGTTGAGTCAGCCTCATGAGGGGGGCCGACCAGTCTTGGAATCTGCCGACGGATTGCCTGGGAGCGAGGAGGGAAAACGCTGAGCCAGACGGTTGTTTTTTGATCCACCTTCAACATATTTCGCCTCGTTGTTTATTCGACAGACAAGAGGTAATACATTGAACCCGCTGATAAATTCACCCGAATATTTCGACGAGTGCCACGCCTTCGGCACTCGGCCCTGCGTTTAATTTCCGGTGCCGTCTGGCCAGTAATGCAAAAGGAACATGCTTTGACTCGACTGCTTGTCTGGATACTGTGTCTGCTATTTGCCTACCCGGCTCTGGCCGCCGTCGATGGCATGGAGTCCTTGAGTCGCATGGCGGGGCAGGGTAATGCGGATGCGCAGTTCATGATGGCCGAGGCCTATAGTCAGGGTCATGGTCAGAAGAAAGATGAAGCGCTTGCGCTGTTTTGGTATCACGCCGCCGCTGAACAGAATCATGTCGAAGCCCAGAGCGCCTTAGGGAATGCGTATGCCAATGGCCTCGGGGTCCCCAAAAATGAGACCCAGGCGGCCTCTTGGTACCTGAAGGCGGCGGAGCAGGGTGATGTGCGAGCCCAAGAGGCGTTGTGTGTTGCCTATGCCTATGGCCGTGGAGTGGCCATCGATTACAAGCAGGCGGTCTATTGGGCCAACAAGGGCGCCGAGCAGGGGAGCTCCGTGGCGCAAGTCCTGCTGGCTGCCGCCTATGCGACCGGTGAGGGTGTAGCCAAAGACTATAAGAAGGCCATGGCCTGGTACCAGAAGGCCGCCGAGCAGGGGAAGGCGGTGGCCCAGTTTCAGCTCGGGGTTGGTTATGCCAATGGTTTCGGGGTAGCCAAAGATGGGGTGAAGGCCTACGCCTGGTATGCGCTGGCAGCGGCAAATGGCTTTGGCGATGCTGAAGCCTCTCGCCTGCGGATGCAGCAACGGCTGACGCCAGCAGAGCTGCAGGCGGCACAAACTCTGGCGGCCGAGTGGAAACAAAAATACAAGACGACGCCTTAACCTCTGGAACCAGGTTCAGGCTGGATAGAGCTTCCGATTGAACCCACAGCCAGCGCATTCTCCCTACCTACGTTTTTAACACGGCGTTCATTGCATCAGGCCATGGAGCCAACGCGGTTGCACTAATGTTGTGCTCTGCGTGAGTGTTTTGCACTTTTGTTGTGCCTGGTAGTCGCACCAAGGTCATTTCGTGACCACTAAAGCGTTCAATAACGAGGATTATCGAGCCATGCAAAGTGGCCTGATAGTTGCTTTTGTCGATCCTGGATGCTGTCGGGCCATTGCCACATCAGCCAAGTAATGCGATTTACTTAACCTAGCAGGGAAGAAATATGTCAAAACTCAACTATTTAGCAGGTGTTGTATCCGCGGTGGCTCTTCTGGCCGCATTCAATGCGCAAGCCGCGTCAGGCGATACCCTGACCAGCGTGAAGAAAAAGGGCTATGTGCAGTGCGGCGTGAATGATGGCTTGCCTGGTTTCTCCAGTCCGAATGCCAAAGGCGTTTGGGAAGGCATGGACGTGGATGCTTGCCGTGCCGTTGCGGCTGCCATCTTCGCCGATGCCAGCAAGGTCAAGTACATCCCGCTGGGTGGCAAGGAGCGTTTTGCGGCTTTGCAATCCGGTGAGGTGGATATCCTCTCCCGCAACACCACCTGGACCATGACTCGCGACGCAACCCTGGGTCTGAAATCGACCGCCACCACCTACTACGATGGTCAGGGTTTCATGGTCAACAAATCTCTGGGTGTGAAGAGTGCCAAAGAGTTGGATGGCGCGACCATCTGTACCGAAGGTGGTACCACCACCGAGATGAACATGGCGGACTATTTCCACGCCAACAACATGAAATACACCCCGGTGGTGTTTGATAACTCCGATCAAACCGTCAAGGGCTTTGAGTCCGGCCGTTGTGATGTGCTGACTTCCGATAAGTCCCAACTGTTTGCCGTGCGCGTCAAGCTGGCCAAGCCGGGCGATGTGGTGGTTCTGCCGGAGATCATCTCCAAAGAGCCGCTGGGCCCCATGGTGCGTCAGGGTGACGAATCTTGGGAGCTGCTGGTCAAGTGGTCGGTCTTTGCGATGATCAACGCCGAGGAGCTGGGTGTGACCAGCAAGAACGTCGATGAGATGAAGAAATCCGGCAGCCCGGATGTGAAGCGTCTGCTGGGCTTCGATGCTCCGGATGGTACTACCCTGGGCGCCGTCAAGGATTGGGGTTATCAGATCGTCAAGCAGGTTGGTAACTATGCCGAAGTATTCGATCGCAACGTGGGTAAAGACTCTCCGCTGAAGATCGAGCGTGCCGAAAACAACTTGTGGAATAAGGGCGGTTTCCTCTACGCGCCACCAGTACGTTAAGCATTTCAGGAATGGGCGGAATTATTTCCGCCCTTTTTAGTTAAGCCTCTTACTGGAGTAAAAAATAAGCATGCCTGCTGAACGCGCAAAAAATAATGTAGTAGCTGCCCGCTGGATCTATGATCCCAAAGTCCGCGGAATTGTTTTCCAGGCTGTGGCTGTCGCATGTGTTGCATGGATGTTGTTTTATTTTATTGGCAACGCTCTGCACAACATGGAAACCCGAGGCATTGCGACGGGTTTTGATTTTCTGCATAACAGAGCCAGTTTTGGTATCTCGCAAACATTAATTTCCTATTCGGAAGATGACACCTATGGGCGGGCCTTTATTATCGGTTTGCTCAATACGCTGCTGGTGTCTGCTATCGGTATCGTCTTTGCGACGATCCTTGGTTTTCTCATCGGTATAGCTCGGCTGTCCAAAAACTGGCTGCTGAGCCGATTAGCGGCCGTCTACATCGAAACCTTCCGTAACATCCCCTTGTTGCTGCAAGTTTTCTTCTGGTACTTCTGCGTGTTGCGCAATTTGCCGGGGCCACGCCAGAGCCTCTCCCTCGCGGACATGTTCTTCTTGAATGTGCGCGGTCTCTATATTCCATCACCGGTCACCGAGCCTGGCTTCTGGGTTGTTGGTGCCGCCGTTGGGGTTGCCATTGTCGCTGCCTGGGCTGTCGCCAAATGGGCCAAGAAGCGCCAGTATCTGACCGGTCAAACATTTCCGGTCTTTTTCACTGGTCTTGGCCTGCTGATTGGTTTGCCCCTGCTGGCCTATCTGGTCACGGGGATGCCGATGCATTGGGAATATCCGGAACTCAAAGGTTTTAATTTCCGGGGTGGTTTTACCATCATCCCTGAGCTGTTTTCCCTGGCGGTGGCATTAACTATTTTTACCGCGGCTTCCATCGCAGAAATTGTCCGCTCCGGTATTTTGGCGGTCTCCAAGGGGCAGGTCGAAGCCGCCGGAGCACTCGGTTTGCGTGGTGGCTTGATCTTGCGCTTTGTGGTCATTCCCCAGGCGATGCGCGTCATCATTCCGCCATTGACCAGCCAGTTCCTGAACCTGGTCAAGAACTCGTCATTGGCAACGGCCGTGGGATATCCCGATCTGGTCTCCATCTTCATGGGCAGTACCCTGAACCAGACCGGGCAGGCCGTGGAAATCATCAGCATGACCATGCTGGTCTACCTGACCATCAGTCTGGTGACCTCGGCTCTGATGAATATCTACAACGCCAAAAAAGCATTAGTGGAGCGTTAATATGGCTGTCTATCGCGAACAACCCACGTTGTCGTCACCGATCTGGCAGAGCAGTATCTCCGCCTGGTTACGCAAGAACCTCTTCTCCTCCTGGCTCAACGGCCTGGTGACTGTGGCATTGCTCTATCTGCTGCTGCCGCAACTCTGGCATCTGATCGAGTGGGCTTTCATCTCCGCCGACTGGTTTGGTAGCAGTCGGGATCAGTGTGTGTCGGGAGGGGCCTGCTGGGTCTTTATCACCAGCCGTCTGAACCTGTTTATCTACGGTTTTTATCCGGAGAGTGAATACTGGCGGGTGAACTGGATCTACGCACTGACGGCGCTGCAGGTTGCCGCTCTGCTCTATCCGAAGACCCCGTATAAATCGGTTCTGACGATCCTCTTCTTTGTCGTCTATCCCTTCGTGGTTTTTTACCTGCTCTATGGCGGTGCTTTCGGGCTGGATGTCGTGGAGACCCACAAGTGGGGCGGCTTGATGCTGACACTGCTGATGGGCATCGTCGGCGTCCTGGCGGCATTACCAATCGGTATCTTGCTGGCTTTGGGGCGCCGCTCCGAGATGCCGCTCATCCGGGCGCTCTCCATCGTGTTCATCGAGTTCTGGCGCGCCGTGCCGCTGATTACCGTGTTGTTTATGGCCTCGGTCATGCTGCCGCTGTTTTTTTCCAGCGAAGTCACCATGGATAAACTGCTGCGCGCCATGATTGGCATCATCTTGTTTGAATCGGCCTATGTAGCGGAGGTGGTGCGCGGTGGCTTGCAGGCGATCCCCAAGGGGCAGTATGAGGCGGCCGAGTCATTGGGGTTGAGCTACTGGAAATCCATGTCCCTCATCATCATGCCGCAGGCGTTGAAAATAACGATCCCTTCGCTGGTGAATACCTTTATCGAGCTGTTTAAAGATACCAGTCTGGTAACCATTATCGGGCTATTTGATCTGTTGGCCGTCGCTAAGGCCGGGTTGTCGGACCCTGCCTGGTTAGGCTTCTCCACCGAGGCATATATTTTTATTGCGTTGGTTTTCTGGGTTTTCTGCTTCGGGATGTCTCGTTACTCCATGTATCTGGAGAACTTCCTGCACACTGGCCATAAGCATTGAGGGCATGTTGATGAATATCGGTAAAAATGAAGTTGTGGTCGAGCTCAATGACGTCAATAAATGGTATGGCGAGTTCCATGTGCTCAAGAATATCTGTCTGCGCGTGAAGAAGGGGGAGAAGATCGTCGTCTGCGGTCCGTCCGGCTCCGGTAAATCGACGATGATCCGCTGCATCAACCGTCTGGAAGAGCACCAGCAGGGGGATATTCTGGTCAAGGGGACGCCACTGACCAATGATCTGAAAAACATCGAAAGCGTGCGTCGAGAAGTTGGAATGGTATTTCAGCACTTCAATCTATTCCCGCACCTGACTGTGCTCGATAACTGCTGTCTGGCGCCGATGTGGGTGCGCAAGCTCTCGCGTAAGGAGGCTGAGGCCGTGGCGATGAAGTATCTGGAGCGGGTACATATCCCGGATCAGGCGCTCAAGTACCCGGGGCAGCTGTCGGGTGGTCAGCAGCAGCGCGTGGCGATTGCCCGCAGTCTGTGTATGAATCCGGAAATCATGCTGTTTGATGAGCCGACCTCGGCACTGGATCCCGAGATGGTCAGCGAGGTGCTGGATGTCATGATCGAGCTGGCCAAGGAGGGGATGACGATGTTGTGCGTCACCCACGAGATGGGGTTTGCTCGCAAGGTCGCCGATCGGGTCATCTTCATGGACAAGGGGCAGATCGTCGAGGAGAACACTCCCGAGGAGTTCTTCAATAATCCGCAATCTGACCGTGGTCGCCTGTTCCTGAGCCAGATATTGCAGCACTAAGGGCTTTCAGCTGGGGGCATGAAGCGGGCG
>JAYRLO010000147.1:0-7240 GCA_041905215.1 Aeromonadaceae bacterium | reverse complement strand
ATGTTCCTGAATATCAGCAAAATGATGCGGTGAAGAGCGAAGTTGAATCGGCTGCTTTCCAGCAACGTCTGCAAGCTCTGCGTGATCTGGAAAATATCGACTATACCGGTGTCACCCAGGCCAAGATTGAAATTCTGCGGAAGGTGTTTGCCGGTGCCAAGTTGGGTAAAAACACCAACCGTGGCAAGGCATTTGCTGCCTTTGTCGCTGACGGTGGCGAGAGCCTCAAGCAGCAGGCTATCTATGATGCCCTGCAGGCCTCTTTGTATGCCGAAGGCAAGAATGCCTGGGGCTGGCCAGCGTGGCCGGAAGAGTACCGTGAATACCACAAACCAGCCGTTGCCAACTGGGCTGCAGAACATGACGCGGACGTCCGCTTCTACATGTACCTGCAATTCCTGGCCGATGAGCAGCTGGCTCAAGCTGATGCCAAGGCTAAACAGTCTGGTATGGTCATGGGGATTTACCGCGATCTGGCGGTCGGTGTTTCTGAAGGCTCTACTGAAATTTGGGCTAACAGTGAACTCTACTGTCCGAAAGCTAGCGTCGGTGCACCGCCGGATGTTCTGGGTCCTTTAGGCCAGAACTGGGGTCTGCCACCCATGGATCCATCCAAGCTGCTGGAAGCCCAATATCAGCCGATGATTGATCTGTTCCGCTCCAACATGCGTTCATGCGGTTCACTGCGTATCGACCATGCCATGGCGTTACTGCGTCTGTGGTGGGTTCCGCCAGGAGCTTCTGCAGCCAAGGGTGCTTACATCTATTATCGCGTTAACGATCTGCTCGGCATTCTGGCTCTGGAGTCAGTGCGCAATCGTTGCCTGATCATTGGTGAAGATCTGGGGACTGTTCCGGATGGCATGGATGTATTGCTGAAGGAAAATGGTGTGCACTCCTACCGTATCTTCTTCTTCGAGCGCTCGAAGGTTGACGGTGGCTTCATCTCTCCGGCGCATTATCCAGAACAGGCTATGGCCGCGCTGACGACTCATGACATGCCAACTCTGCGTGGTTACTGGCACTGTGATGATCTGACCCTGGGTCGTGAACTGGGTCTTTACCCGGATGATGAGATCCTCAATACGCTGCGTGCCGATCGTCATCAGGCCAAACAGCGTATCCTGGATAGTCTGCATGGTCACGGTGTATTGCCGGACTCAGTGCCTCGCGATGTGAATTGGGCCGGGATGAGCACAGAGCTCAATCATGGCATGCAAATCCACATGTGCCGCGGTAACTGTGCCCTGTTCAGTACCCAGCTGGAAGATTGGCTGGAAATGGACAAACCGGTTAACGTACCTGGTACCAGTACCGAGTATCCGAACTGGCGCCGTAAGCTGACGAAGAATCTGAGTGAGATTTTTGCCAATCCGGCATTGGCTCATCTGGCTCAGCGTATGTCCGAAGCCCGTAACAAGGCTGGCAACTAAGATATTTTTATAACAATAAGATAGTGAGTTCATCCAGCCTGCCCGCTGTTGGGCTGGATGAACCACTGATTAAGGGTGATGGCATGTTGATAAAAGAATTGACTGGTGCCCGTTGTGGCCAACCGTTTGAACATCTGGGTCTGGTTGCAAATCCTGATGGTGGTGGTTTGGTATTGAGAGCTTGGCTGCCAGGCGCTCATTCGGTTGATATCAAAGAGCTCGGCAGCGACAAGGTCATTGCAACCATGACCTGTGCTGATAAGTTGGGTTTGTTTGAAGCCCATTTTCCTCGTCGTAAGAAACACTTCGCCTATTCACTGCAAGTTCAATACCCCGACACTTCGGCACTCGTGATTGACCCTTATCAATTCCACGATGAGGCCTATGCCGGTCTGGCAGAATTGAAGCTGCAAGCTGCCAATGTCTATAAGACGCTCGGTGCTCAATTAGTTGAAGCCGTCGTTGATGGCGTCAAGGTTTCCGGGGTCCGCTTTGCGGTCTATGCGCCAAGCGCAACATCCGTGAGTCTGATTGGGGATTTCAACTTCTGGGATGGTCGACGCCATCCGATGCAGCGTAGCCTCTGTGGTCACTGGGTACTGTTTGTACCGGGCCTGCAGGCTGGTGATCACTATAAGTTCGAACTCAAGGATCCGATGGGCAATCGTCTGCCGCACAAGGCTGACCCCGTGGGATTCTATGCGGAACAATATCCATCATTTTCCTCTGTGGTCTACGACCATACCCAGTATCAATGGCACGACGCCGACTGGCAGGCTTCGCAGCTCAATGACAAACTGGAACAACCGCTTTCTATCTATGAATTGCATTTTGCTTCCTGGAAACGTCACGAGGACGGCTCCTCATTGAGCTATCGCGAGATGGCTGCTGAGCTCATTCCGTACATCCAGGAGATGGGATATACCCATATCGAGCTGATGCCAATTTCCGAGCATCCGTTCTCTGGCTCGTGGGGATATCAACCCGTTGGCATGTTTGCTCCAACCAGTCGTTTTGGCTCAGCCGATGACTTCAAGTATTTTGTCGATCAATGCCATTTGGCTGGGATCGGCGTCATCCTGGATTGGGTTCCGGCACACTTCCCATCCGATTCTCATGGCTTGGCTCGCTTTGATGGTACGCCGCTGTACGAGTACGAGGATCCGCGCCGCGGCTGGCACCCGGACTGGAACTCTTACATCTACGACTTTGGTCGGGATAATGTTCGTCAGTTTCTGGTAGCCAGTGCACTCTATTGGCTGGAACACTTCCATATCGATGGGCTGCGCGTCGATGCCGTGGCTTCGATGCTCTACTGGGATTACTCCCGAAAGGACGGCGAGTGGGTACCGAACGTCGATGGTGGTAACCATAACTACGAGGCGATTAGCCTGTTGCGTTGGTTTAACGAAGAGGTCTACAAGCATTACCCGCATGCGATGACCATTGCCGAGGAGTCCACGGCATTTGCCGGTGTATCTCGTCCAACATTTACCGGCGGTTTGGGTTTTGGCTTTAAATGGGACATGGGCTGGATGCATGACTCATTAGAGTACATGAAGAAGGATCCGATCCACCGCAAGTATCACCACAATGATATGACCTTCTCGATGGTCTATCACTACGATGAAAACTTCATTCTGTCGCTCTCGCATGACGAAGTCGTGCACGGCAAGCACTCGCTGTTATACAAGATGCCGGGTGATGAGTGGCAGCAGGCGGCTAACCTGCGTGCTTACATGGGCTTCATGTATGCGCACCCGGGTAAGAAGCTGAACTTCATGGGGACCGAGATCGCTCAGTCGACCGAATGGAACCATGATGCCCAGCTGCAATGGTGGTTGCTGCAGTTCGAGAAGCACAACGGGCAAAAGAGCGTGATCCGCGACTTGAACCATCTCTATCGTAATGAGCCGGCTTTGTTCGAGGCCGATTATGATCGGAATGGTTTCGTGTGGCTGGATCACAGTGACTATGAACGTAGTGTTTACGCCATGTTGCGTCGTAATAAGGCCGGTGATCGCACCATCCTGACTGTTGGTAATTTCACACCAACTCCGGTTGAGGATTATCGCCTCGGTGTGCCGGAAGCAGGAACCTATCAAGTGGTGCTGAACACTGACAGCAGCTACTACTGGGGGAGCGATTACGACATGGGCGGCTTGAGTTTCCAGAGCGAGGCGATAGCTACTCATGGACAAGCCCAATCAATTCTGATTAATCTACCACCGTTGTCGACAGTCTTTATCAAGCGGGTTGGAGATTAATCCATGGGCGCTGGCTTCGTGCTCAAGCCTGGTAGAGAGGCCCCTTTAGGGGCCTTTCTCGATAGTGACGGGTGTAATTTTGCGCTGTGGGCTCCGGATGCCAGCAGTGTGACTCTTTGTCTGTTTGATGCAGCGGATAAGGAGCTGGGTCGTATTCCTTTTACCGAGCGCAAGGGGCATTACTGGTACGGCTTTGTGGCCGGAGTCCAGGCCGGTCAGGCCTATGGCTGGCGGGTCAGTGGTCCTCATCTACCCGAACAGGGTTTTCTGTTTGACGAACAGAAGTTATTGCTTGACCCCTATAGTCGCCAACTGAGTCGCTCTCTGGTGTGGGACGAGTCCCTGTATGACGGTGACAGCCAACACATGATGAGCAAGTCGGTGGTTATCGATGAGCACTTTGATTGGCAGGGAGTTTCCAAGCCGAGATACAGTGACGATCAAACCATCCTCTATGAAACGCATGTCAAAGGCTTTACTCAGCTGCACCCTGATGTGCCTGAGCCTTATCGGGGTAAATATCTAGCCCTCTGTCAGCCAGCCGTACTGGACTATCTACGCGATCTAGGTGTGACCACACTGCAGTTGATGCCGATTGCCAGCTTCATGAGTGAGCCGCGTCTGGTTGGTTTGGGGTTGGTTAACTATTGGGGGTACAACCCGGTCTGTTTTATGGCTCCCGATCCTCGTTATGCAGTTACCGATGCGGTGGTTGAATTCAAGACCATGGTTCGAGAACTGCACCGTGCCGGGATCGAAGTGATTCTGGATGTGGTCTTCAACCATACTGCCGAGGCGGGGGAAGGAGGGCCGATCCTCAGCTTCAAGGGGCTGGATAACCGTAACTACTACGTCTTTGAGGACGGCAGCCATGGTCCCGATTATGGTCGCTATGTCAACGTTGCCGGCTGTGGCAATAGCGTCAACGTGGATCATCCCCATGTCTTGCGTCTGGTGATGGACAGCCTGCGCTATTGGTTACAGGAGATGCAGGTTGATGGTTTCCGTTTCGATCTGGCGGTGACGCTGGCCCGAGAAGGAAATGAATATGATCCTTGTGGTGGCTTCTTCAAGGCCATCATGCAAGACCCTGTCATTGGACAGGCTAAATTGATTGCCGAGCCCTGGGATATCGGTCCCTTTGGTTATCGACTCGGGCAGTTCCCCAGTCAATGGAAAGAGACCAATGATCGCTTCCGCGATACGGTGCGCTCCTTCTGGCGTGGCGATATGGGGCGCATGGCCGATTTTGCCACCCGGTTGTTGGGTTCGCGGGATGTCTTTCCCAAGTCGTACCGCTCGATCCATTCCAGTGTCAACTTCATCTGTTACCACGATGGTTTTACGCTGGAGGATCTGGTTTGTTACAACCAGCGGCATAATCAGGCCAATGCCGAAGAGAACCGTGACGGGCACGGTCACAATCTCTCCGCGAACTACGGGATTGAAGGCCCGACAGCCGATTTGCGCATCAATCACATGCGACAACAGCAAAAGCGCAATCTGATTGCCACCCTGTTGCTCTCGCAAGGCACGCCACATCTGCTGGCCGGGGATGAAATTGGCCGTACCCAGATGGGCAATAACAATGCCTATTGCCAGGATAATCACATCAGCTGGCAACACTGGGAGCTACGGGAAGAGGATGAGCAACTGCTGGAATTTGTGCAGCAGATGATCCGCCTGCGTCGCGAGTCCGAGGTGTTTTCGGGGTTGCGTCTGGTCGATGATCACTATCTGGGGCAGCAACGAGCATTGCATCAAGTTGCCTGGTATCACCCGGATGGTCATCTGCTATCGGATGCCGACTGGAATGCGCCTGTTTCGCAAGTATTCGTCATGGATATTGGCGATCTCAAGGGAACTGAGGAGCGTTGGTTGGTGCTGTTTAATGCCAGCGGCTATGACATCCACTTCCGCTTGCCATCTGCGGGACCGGGGATGGAGTGGATGCAGGTCATCGACACTGCCGCCGTGGATGGTTTCTTCTTACCAGATGATATTCAGCGGCAGATAGCCGTCGGCCGGGCACACTCCGTCAAGCTATTGAGGCAGATGGCCAGTGCCGCCCCGGATCTACTGGTAACCAAGGATGAGATGTCATCTCGGATCGGGTAGACTGTTGCAACATATCTGCAACATGGTTATCGCGATGAGCAAATCTCAATCTGAAATGTGGCGTGAAAAGTTGACGGCGGAGCAGTATCAGGTGTGTTGGCAGAAGGGGACCGAGCCTCCCTTTTCTGGTGCCCTGTTGCACAATCGCCGACGTGGTGATTATCACTGCGTCTGTTGCGGTAGCCAGCTGTTTGACTCTTCAGCTAAATATGACTCCGGTTGCGGCTGGCCCAGTTTTGATCAGGCGTTGCCGGGCGCCGTGCGCTATCAGGAAGATCGTTCAGCCGGGATGATCCGCACCGAGATCCTGTGCCAGCAGTGCGGCGCTCATCTTGGGCATGTTTTTGATGATGGACCGACGCCCAGTGGGCAGCGCTATTGTGTCAACAGTGTCTGCCTGACCTTTACGCCCAGTGATGTTTAGCCCAGTGCTCTCGATGGGCTCCCTATTGCCGGTGTGTTCAACTCGAGCCAGCCCTAGGCGCACCCAGGTTGGCTCGCAATAACAGGGCTTGTTGGGATAAGCTGAGGTCCGATTTATCCGCTGGAGTCTATTGTGACCACCTTGGCCATTATTTCGGACATTCATGGCTGTCTGCCAAGCCTCGAGCAGACGCTGCACCACGCTCAACACTTCTCTCCCGATTACTACCTGCTGCTGGGTGATCTACTCAACCATGGGCCACGAAACCCTGTGCCTCAGGGGTATGCCCCTGCCCAGGTGGCGGAGCGCCTGAATGGCCTGCATGATCGCATCATTGCGATCCGCGGCAATTGCGATAGCGAAGTCGATCAGATGTTGCTGCATTTTCCCTGCCTGGCTCCCTACAACTTTCTGCTCTTAGGAAGTCGTCGCCTGTGTCTGACGCATGGCCATCTGTATGCGTTGGAGCAACTTGGGTTGCGCCAGGGCGATCTGATTCTAAGCGGCCATACGCATCTGGCTGGTTTTACGGAGGTCGCCTCCGGGATCTGGAACATCAACCCGGGCTCGGTGACCTTTCCTCGCAATAACGGCGTCGCCAGTTTTGCCCTTTATCGAGACGGTCTCTTCTCAATACATGCGGTGTCTGATGGCACTCTCTTGATGCAGCATCGTCTGACACAGGCGTGACGTGGATCGTCGCAGGTTTTACCGCAAGGGCGCGGTTGTTCGGGATGTTTTTTGTCCGATGCGCCAGTGGCTATTGAGTAGCCCGGATAGCGACTCATTCTGCGTCGAACTGGTACGGCAAGCCAGATAGATAGTGCGGGGCAGGTGCGGGGCTCCGTCGACCATATGCAGGGTTCCGAGCTTGAGTGCGGCAGCCACGGCTGGATGGGGTAGATAAGCAATGCCGCCATGCTGTTTTAAATGCTGCTCTGCTTGTCGTAGCGAGCTGGTCAACAGCGTCGGTGTTCGCCCCTGCAACTCACCAGGTA
>JAYRLO010000146.1:0-7290 GCA_041905215.1 Aeromonadaceae bacterium | reverse complement strand
GATGTCATCGTCATCGGTGGTCTGATGCGAACCAATAAAGAGCAGAATGTCAGCAAGGTGCCATGGCTGGGGGACATTCCCTGGGTCGGAGAAGCCTTCACCAACCGCAGCGACAGCACCTACAAGACGGAACTGGTCATCATGCTTAAGCCTCAGGTCATTGAAGCGGATACCTGGCAGAAGGAGTTGCAGCGTTCGGGTGAGCTGTTGGACAAATGGTATCCGGAGCGCTGAGCCGTGTATCAAGCCCATTTTGGTTTGCAGGAGTCACCCTTCAGCCTGACCCCCAACACTGGCTTCTACTACGGTCTGCCGCCGCATGAGGAAGCATTACAGGTGCTGCGCGTGGCCCTGGCCAACGGCGAGGGGTTTATCAAGGTCACCGGCGAGGTTGGTACCGGCAAGACCCTATTGCTGCGCAAATTGATGGGGGAGTTGGCGGCGGAACATCAGGTCGCCTATCTGCCCAATCCGTACCTGGAGCCCGATGAGTTGCGCCAGGCGTTGGCTCTGGAGCTCGGGGTCACGGCCGAGGGTGGTTCTTTGGCGGTGACCGATGCGATCCACCGCCGCCTGGTTGAACTCAAACGCGATGGCCGCAGCGCCGTGGTGTTGCTGGATGAGGCCCAAGCCCTGCCGGATGCCAGCCTCGAGGCTATCCGTCTGTTCGGCAATCTGGAAACAGAGTCCAGCAAGCTGTTGCAGGTGGTGTTATTTGGCCAGCCGGAGCTGGACTCTCGACTGCAAGCCGACCATCTGCGCCAACTGCGTCAGCGTATTACCTTTTCCTATCGTCTGCGCCCTCTGGTGCGCGACGAGACCCGTGCCTACCTCGAATATCGGTTGGTCACCTCGGGGTATCATGGCCCCGTGTTGTTCGCCCCAGCGGCTGTCCGGCTGTTGTGGCGAGCCAGTCGCGGCATTCCCCGGCTGATCAACATCTTGGCTCACAAGAGTCTGATGGTTGCCTATGGCCAAGGCGAGGGACAGATCCGCCAACATCATGTCCAGGCGGCGATCCGCGATACCGAGGATGCCGTACTGCCGATGAGTCGTTGGTGGTGGGCGGGTTGGTTGCTGATCGCTCTGGCATCAGCCTTGTTGTTACGGGGAGCTTTATGAGCGTCATCAATACCATGCTCAAGGATTTGGAACAGCGGCAAGGGCAGACGCTCTCGGGTCGTTATCTGCCGCCGACGCCCCGTCGGCTGGGGCCATCTCTGATTGCCGGGCTGCTCCTGGTGGTTTTGGTGCCAGTGGTGGCGTATGGCGTCTGGCATGGCTGGTTGCGTCCGGCCGATCCCCAGGCAGCCAATCCGGCTCCGGCTGCAGTGCCAACCAAGCCTGTGCCAACGGTAGAAAAATCGACACGCCAGCCAGTTGCCGAGGATCAGGTCGCGATGGCGCCAGCGCCGAGTGCAGCTATTGCCGCCGTCGCCACCGCCGAGACCAGCAAGACGACTCTGGCAAAGACGACTTCGGGCGCGGCTCCCGTGCAACCTGCTTCTCCTGTCCGACAGGCCCAGATTTCGCAGCCTGTTGCGACACCGACACCGCAGCGTGAGTTGGCGCCGTCGAGCGAGGTCGAGGCTCAGCCTGCCGAATCTAATGAGCTTGAGGATGCTCTGCTGGGGCCCGATGAGGGCCCCCAGGTGACCGAGGCATCTGCCCCTGAAACTGAACTTGTAGAGGAGCCCAAGGGCTCGTTGGAGATCGCCGAAGAGACGCTGTCGCCTCAGCAGGAGGCTGCGCTGGAACGGCGGAAGGGGTTGCAAGCCGTCAGCAAGGGGCAGTTGACTCAGGCGTGTGATTCCTTCTCGCGGGTGTTGGCAGTTGATCCACTGGATCATGAAACCCGCGAACGGTTGGCTGGCCTGTTGTATGGCGAAGAGCGGTTGCCAGAGGCGCAGCAGGTGTTGGCCGAGGGCATTCGGTTGGCACCGATGCGAGCCGATTTCCGACTGATGCAAGCCCGGCTGGCGATGGCCAGTGGCAATAAGGCTCTGGCTCTGCAGACGCTCAGTGATCAGGAGCCAGCCGTGGCCAGCAATCTCGATTATTACGCAACCCGCGCCGCCCTGGCTCAGGAACTGGAGCAACCAGCCATCGCCTCTCGCAGTTATCAGCAACTGGTGATTGCACAACCAACCGAAGCCCGTTGGTGGCTGGGTTTGGGGATTTCGCTGGATAAACAGGGACGAGCCCTGGCGGCGTTGGATGCCTATCACAAGGCATTGAACCTGCCGCTGAGTAGTGCCTCCCGCCAGTTTGTGCAGCAACGTATCGGACAGTTGGAGTAGGAACCATGGCGCAACCGAGACTCAAAATGCGACTCGGCGACCTGTTGGTTGCCGAAATGATCATCACCGACGATCAATTGCAACTGGCGTTGCAACAGCAGCGGCAGACCGGGCGCAAGCTCGGAACCACGCTGGTGGATCTGGGCTTCATCGGTGAGGAGCAACTGCTGAAGTTTCTGGCCCAGCAGCTCAATATCCCGTTTTTCGATCTCTCCAAGCTGACGATCCAGACCCAGGCGGTCCAGTTGATTCCGGAGGTGCATGCCCGTCGCTATCGTGCGCTGGCGGTCAATCAGAACGGTGATGAGGTGACGGTAGTCATGTCGGATCCGGCGGATCTGGCGGCACTGGATGCGCTGGCGGCCATGATTGCCCCGCGCGAGTTGAAACTGGCGGTGGCGCGGGAAGACCAGCTCTTGCTCTACTTCGATCAGCTCTATCGTCGAACCAAGGAGATCGAGAGCTTCGCCGAGCAGTTGCAGGAGGAGTATCAGGAGAGCGGGTTCGAACTCGGGCTGACCGATAGCGGTGGCAACGAGAGTGAAGCGACCGTTGTCAAATTGCTGCGCTCCGTGTTTGAAGATGCGGTGCAGGTGCATGCCTCGGATATTCACATCGAGCCGGATGAAAAGGTGTTGCGGATTCGCCAGCGGATCGACGGTGTGCTGCACGAGAGTGTTCTCAATGAAGTGCGGATTGCCCCGGCGCTGGTACTGCGTCTGAAACTTCTGGCTGGGCTCGATATCTCCGAGAAGCGTCTACCACAGGATGGCCGTTTCAACATGCGGGTTCGGGGGCATGAGATTGACGTGCGGATGTCGACCATGCCGGTGCAGCATGGCGAGTCTGTGGTCATGCGTCTGCTGGATCAATCGGCAGGGCTGTTGTCGCTGCATGACACCGGGATGCCGGATCTGCTCCTGCAACGCTTCCGGCGTCAGTTGCGGCGTCCCCACGGCATGATAGTGGTCACAGGGCCAACCGGTAGCGGCAAGACCACGACTCTGTATGGAGCCCTCTCCGAGTTGAATCAGCCGGGCAACAAAGTGATAACGGTTGAAGACCCGGTGGAATATCGACTGCCGCGTATCAACCAGGTTCAGGTCAATACCAAGATAGGCCTGGATTTCTCTACCGTGTTGCGGGCTACCCTGCGTCAGGATCCGGATATCCTGCTGGTTGGTGAGATGCGCGATCAGGAGACGGTCGAAATCGGGCTGCGTGGCGCCATGACGGGTCACCTGGTGCTGACGACATTGCACACCAATGATGCGATCTCCAGTGCCTTGCGGTTGATGGATATGGGGGCTCCGGGCTACCTGGTGGCCAGTGCCCTGCGGGCCATAGTCGCCCAGCGGCTGGTGCGGCGGATCTGTCACTACTGCCACGAGGAGCATGAGGTTGAGGCCGGCGAGATGATCTGGCTGACCAATCTGTTTGGCGAAGGGGTTCGTTCCCAGACCTTCCATCGGGGTCGCGGTTGCCAGAGTTGTAACTTCACCGGTTATGCCGGGCGGATCGGTGTCTTCGAACTGCTAGAGCTGGATCAACCCATGATGGATGCGTTGCGACGCAGCGATCCCGAGGGTTTTGCCCGCGCCGCCCGCGAACACGTTGAGTACCGCCCTCTAGTCGCCATGGCTTTTGACTACGCCTCTCAGGGCATAACCACCATAGATGAGGTGCTGCGTCTGGCCGAGGTTGTCAGCTGATGGCCCTCTTTTCATATCAAGGGCGGGATAAGCAGGGGCGAGCGGTCGATGGCCAGCTAGAGGCTGCAAGCGAGATGGCCGCTGCCGATCAGCTGATGCGTCGCGGCATCATGCCGACCGGTCTGCGTGCCGGTAAGCCGCCCCGACAGGGTATCGCCTGGCGCGACCTGCTGGAGAGCCGGGTCGGGCTCGAGGAGCTGGTGATCTTTACCCGGCAGATGTATGCGCTGACCAAGGCGGGCATCCCGATCATGCGGGCCATTCATGGTCTGAGCGAGAGTGCCCATGGCAAACCGCTGCGGCGGGCTTTGCAGTGGCTGGGTACCGAGCTGGGCAGCGGTCGGCCGCTGTCAGCCGCGATGCAGGCCTATCCCAAGGTGTTCAACAGCCTGTTTATCGCCATCGTCCATGTGGGTGAGAATACCGGTCGGTTGGAGGAGTCTTTCCTGCAACTCTCCAACTACTTCGCTCTGGAGCTGGATACGCGCAAGCGCATCAAGACGGCGATGCGTTATCCGATCCTGGTGCTCGGCTTCATCGTCGTGGCCATGTTCATTCTGAACATCTTTGTCATCCCGACTTTCGCCAATATGTTTGCCAAGTTCGGCGTCGAGCTGCCATTGGCTACACGGGTCTTGTTGGCGACCTCGCACTTCTTCGTCCACTGGTGGTGGGTGCTGATCCTGGTGGGGGTGGCGGCTATCGTCGGTTGGACGAAGTGGACCAACACGGTCAGTGGTCAACTCAAATGGAGCTACTGGCAGCTGAAAATCCCCTTGATTGGCAGCATCATCAGCCGCTCTTTGCTGGCCCGTTTTGCGCGCAGTTTTGCCATGATGCTCAGAGCCGGTGTGCCGCTGAATCAGGCATTGAATATGGTCGCCGAGGCGGTTGATAACGCCTTCGTGGCTGGGCGGATCCGCGAGATGCGCAGCGGGGTTGAGCGGGGCGAGAGTCTGCTGCGAACCGCCGCCGCGAGCCAGCTCTTCACCCCTTTGGTCATGCAGATGTTTGCGGTCGGCGAAGAGACGGGGCAGGTGGACGAGTTGATGCAGGAAGCGGCCGAGTTTTACGAGCGCGAGGTGGACTATGACCTCAAGACGCTGACGGCGCGTATCGAACCTATCCTGTTGGTGATAGTGGCGTGCATGGTGCTGGTGCTGGCGCTGGGTATCTTCACGCCGATGTGGGATATGATGCGTGCGGTGCGAGGTCACTAGCCGTGACCCAGCAGAGCGAGGCCAATGTTCAGGTTCTGGGGATCTTCAGATTCTGTCTGGCGATTGGCCTGATGTTGCTTCTGATGTGGGGTGTTACCAGTCAGTATCAGGAACAGCGACGCCAGGCTCAAATCGCAGTGATGAGTGCGCTGGCCAGCCGTTTTGCCGAGCAGGCGGCGCAACTGCATGGTCTGTGGCTGAGTCAGAATCGACCGGCACAGCTGCATGCAGTGGTATCCGCTGCGGCTATGGACGAGCGAGGCCAGTTACAGATGCAGGCAGGAGCTGGTGCCAGCTATGCGATGGGCTCGGGGGGCTGGCCTCTGGGGGGGGTGAGTGAGACGGCTGAGAGTTCTGGTTGCGAGCAGCTTTGGCGAGCCTTGCTGGCAATGGCTCCTGACGTTGATGGGACTCCGGTGGTAATAGCGCCTCTGACGAGTGAGCCAGGCTGTGATTTTCGGCTGGAGAGTGGCGGTTTCAGCTACCGTTTCAATGATGGATTTGTGACGGTAGCGGATGGCAAATGAGTGAGATGTCATTTAGTTATTCAGCAATTAAGCCTATAATTTGTCGAGAAAAAAGGAACAGACTCATGAAACAGCAAACAGGCTTTTCACTGATCGAACTGGTTATCGTCATTGTCGTGCTGGGGATCCTGGCCGTTACGGCGTTGCCCCGTTTTCTCGATGTGACCGAAGAGGCGAAGAATGCCAGCGTCGAAGGAGTCTCAGGTGGCTTTGCGACCGGCGTGCTGCTGGTTCGTGCCCAGTGGGAAGCCAAGGGGCGCAGCAAGGAGGGTGGGGTCAATACCATTCTTTATGATGGCTATCGCTTCTATCTGACGACACCCACCGATACTGAGGTCGAATCGGGTCTGATTTCACCGGGCTACCCGATTGATACCGGCGCCAGTGGCACCATAGATGTGACCCCGGGGGGGTTGACATCCCAGCGTTGCCTCTACATCTGGAACGGCTTGTTGCAGAATCCCCCCAAGGCTACCAATGATTTTAATGAGGTAGTGACCAGCAAAAATGATATGAAGTACTATGTGTCTGTGGATGGCTCGGGTAATGATTCTGTATGCCGTTACTACTTGGTCAATGCCTTGAGCAAGACGGCCGATGGTGGCTATGAAGACCCGAATAACCAGACCAACAAGTTCAAGAGTTTTAGTTATCGCCCGGCCTCCGGTCAGGTAGAAACCCATATCAATAATTGATACAACCCGTAATCGAAAACTGAAATCAAAACCTTAAATCAAAACCTAGAAAGGAAATTGTTATGAAGCGTAGTGCAGGTTTTACTCTGATCGAACTGGTCATCGTGATCGTGATTCTGGGCATTCTGGCCGTTACTGCCGCGCCTAAGTTCCTGAATTTGCAAGGCGACGCACGTGAGTCCACTCTGAAGGGGATGAAGGCTGCCATGGAAAGCTCGGCATCCATCGTCTATTCCAAGGCTGCTATTAAGGGGCTGGAAACTGCAACCACTGGCTCAGTATCTTCTGGTTCTACCACTATCACCATTGCGAATGGTTACCCAACAGCTGATGCTAATGGTATCGGTGCAACGTTGGATATCAGTGCTGGTGATTGGAGTGTTTCTAGTGCTAGCAAGACCTACTCTATGACCCCCACTGGTGCACCATCTAGCTGTACTGTGACCTATACCGAAGCTGAGGCTGGTAAACGTCCTGTGGTTACAGCCGTTGATGCGAGTAAGTGCTAATCCGTCAATGAGCTCAGCATGACAATTTTTTTGTCATGTTGATTGCGGGGTGCTGGCGGTGAACGCCGCACCCCGTTTTATTTCATGCTTGTCCCAAGCATGATGTGCGGTGAATAACGAGTGATGGGGGCGAGGACGAAAAGCAGACCGTTGGCGGCAGGGATGCCGCCATCGAGCCTACAGGGATGTATTTACGGCGGGTCTGTGTTCGTCCTTCCCCCAGAACACCAGGCTCCCGTCAGGCTGACTTCAGGCAACCTGTCTCAGGGGCAGTGACTTGTGCTTTTAATCGACCTAGCGGAGCCACATGACAAGGAACAGCATGCG
>JAYRLO010000145.1:0-7292 GCA_041905215.1 Aeromonadaceae bacterium | reverse complement strand
CTATGCGCAGAAAATGAATAATTTATGATCGAGATTCAAAAGGCTAGGGACGTGATTGAAACCAGGTTGCGATACCGCGAGCCGCCTGATAACCGGTTGAGAAACAACCGGTGAGCAGATATCCGCCAGTGGGGGCCTCCCAATCAAGCATTTCGCCGGCGCAGAAGACGCCAGGAAGTTGGGTCAGCATCAGTTGCGGATCAAGCTCTGTGAGCGCAACACCGCCCGCACTGCTGATGGCTTCCTCGAGCGGACGGGTTGCCTTCACTGTGACCGGCAATGCCTTGATAGCGGCCGCAAGACGTTGATTATCGCTAAACTCGGCGGCGCTCAAGCATTCACGCAGCAAACCGGCTTTGACACCTTCGATTCCGAGGCGGCTGCGCAGGTGATTGGCCATCGACTTTGAGCCACGTGGTTGGCTCAGCTCTCTTCTCACCCGCTCGAGACCTCGACCTGGCAATAGATCTAGATAGAAACGAGCCTCGCCATTTCGTTCCAACTCATCACGAAGTGCCGGAGTGAAAGGGTAAAGCAGGCTACCCTCCATGCCATGTTCGGTCACAACGCATTCGCCTTGCCGCGAACTCGTCTCGCCAGCTTCATTGACATGGGTAAGCACAACGCTCTTGAGCGGGCTGCCGGCAAAACGACTGCGAAAATGGTCACTCCACGCCATCTCAAAACCGCAATTGCTCGGTTTGAGAGGGTTAATTTTGATGCCTCGGGCGGCTAACGGGGCTACCCACGCGCCCGTAGTGCCGAGCCGAGGCCAACTTGCCCCACCCAGAGCCAAGAGGCAAGCATCAGCATCGACCAACAGTTCACCGTCGGGAGTCATGAAGCTCAACTGGTTATCGGTGTTCCACCCTTGCCAGCGATGGCGCACCTGAAAGGTTACACCTTGCTCTCGCAGGCGTTGCAACCAGGCTCGCAGCAGTGGCGCGGCTTTCATATCGCTAGGAAACACTCGTCCGGAGGAGCCGACAAAGGTATCAAAACCGAGTTTTTGCGCCCAGGATCGCAACGCCTCCGGGCCAAATTGTGTCAACAGGGGGGTCATGAATGGCATTGCCTCGCCATAGCGTTGCACAAAATCCGCAAGTGGCTCGGAATGGGTCAAGTTCATTCCCCCTTTTCCTGCTTGCAAGAACTTGCGGCCCACGGAAGGCATGGCATCAAAGAGGGTGACTATGTGGCCCAACTGGCTGAGATATTCAGCGGCAATGAGTCCTGCCGGACCACCACCGATGATGGCAATACGCCGTGGGTTTAAGCCTGTAGTGGACACGGGCGAGGGCAGGGATGATGTCGACATGGCAACCTGATTCAATCGAGAAAGAGTACAAATGGAGTGGCAAGAGCGCGCGCAGTGTAGCGAGCCACTGAGGTTCACTCAAGTTTGATAGATGCTGCTTGCCCCTTTACGGCTGGAGTGCGAGCTGGCCTGTCTCTCTTTCCCGGCCATGGAGCATGGTTAAGACCATTTATTGAGTAGCCACTTCCCGATCTCGATCAACAGATAGTAGGCGAAGGCAGCGAGCATGACCCAACCCCATAGATCAGCGTTGACGGGTGCCGTACCAAACAGCGTATTCATCAGTGGCCAATAGGTCTGCAACCACTGCAAAACCAACAAACACCCAATGGCAATCCATACCTGCTGGTTTCCAAACCAGGCTCGCAGGCTGAAACTATGGCTGGAGAGTGAGCGGCAATTGATCAAGAAGAGCATCTCGGCGGCGATCAATGTATTGATGGCCACGGTGCGGGCCTCTGCCAGCTCGCTACCCAGATACAGACTCCACTGATAGAGCCCTAATGTGAGACCACACATCAACAGGGCACTCCCCAGGATCAGTAGCCACAGAGACCATGGCAACATGGGATCGCTGACACGACGGGGAGGACGCCGCATCAGGTTTTTATCGGGTTGCTCAAAGGCTAGTGGTAAGGAGAGGGTGATGGCGCTGACCATATTGACCCAGAGAATTTGGACTGGGGTGATGGGCAGTGCGATTCCCAGTACGATGGCACAGAGCAGCACCAAGGCTTGAGCACCATTGGTTGGCAGTAAAAATACCAGCGCCTTGCGCAGATTCTCATAGATGGTTCTGCCTTCACTCACCGCATCACGCAGCGTGGCAAAATTGTCATCAGCCAGCACCATACTCGCCGCCTCCTTGGCCGCTTCGGTTCCCTGACGGCCCATGGCGACACCGATATCGGCCCGTTTGAGAGCCGGGGCATCATTGACGCCATCACCGGTCATGGCAGTCACATGGCCCGCAGCCTGCAGAGCCTCAATCAATCTGAGCTTATGGCTGGGCGTCGCCCGGGCAACGATATCGATCTGCTCTATCTGCTGGGCCAACTCATCGCTGGAAAGAGTATCCAACTCGCTGCCGGTTAACACATGTGGCGCCAGAGACAATCCAACTTGCTGCCCGATGGCGCCAGCCGTGGAGGCATGATCACCGGTGATCATAACGATGCGGATACCGGCTCGCTGACAGTCAGCCACAGCTGCTTTAGCCTCATCCCGCGCCGGATCGACCATGCCAACCAGCCCAAGAAGTTGCCACCCCGAGGGCGGTAACTCATCGATGGATAGATAAGCCGAGTCTGTCGGAAGCGTCATTCCGGCTGGTGTATAGACGGCAAAGGCCAGCAAACGCAAGCCCGCCATGGCCATCTCATCGGCACGCTGTTGCCAATCAACCTCGTTTTGCAGCGAAACCCTGCTACAACGGGGAAAGATGCGCTCAGGTGCTCCCTTGATGAAGAGGCGAGTCCCCTCCATCTGCTGATTGAGGGTTGCCATAAATCCATGGGCCGACTCAAAGGGCAGCTCAGCCAGGCGAGGATTAGCTTTTCGCAGCATCTGGGCATCCACCCCGGCTTTGCTCGAAAGAATCAGCAAAGCACCTTCCGTTGGGTCTCCGTGAAGTCGCAGCTCCTGACTATGACCAGCGCTCGTTGAGCTAAATCGGGCGTCGTTGCACAGAACCGCCGCCTCGATCAATGACCACAGAGCCTCGGAGTCGTCAACAAAAGCGGATGTTGGGTGTCTCACGGCAGATGCGGCCGGTGACGATGTGGACGACAGCGGACGCAACTCGCCTCGGGTGGAATAACCGCCCCCTGTAACCAGCAGAGTTTCCGAGGGCAGAGCCACCTGTTGTACCGTCATCTCGTTGCGGGTGAGGGTGCCGGTCTTATCGCTGCAGATGACCGTCACGGCCCCGAGAGTTTCGACGGCAGGAAGGCGTCGAATAATGGCATTACGACTCGCCATGCGTTGGACGCCAATGGCTAGCGTGATGGTGATGACGGCGGGTAATCCTTCTGGAATAGCGGCGACTGCCAGACCAACAGCAGCCATGAAGAGCTCATCCAGGCCATAGTCGCGATAGAGCCATCCGAACAGGAACGTAGCAAGCGCCAGTAGCACGATCCAGATCGTTAATTGGCGACCGAGCCGATCCAGCTGCGCCGTTAATGGTGTCTCCAACGTCTCGACTGTTTTCAGTAGCCGACCAATATGGCCCAATTCGGTATCATCACCGGTGCTGACCACTATGGCCCTGGCTCTGCCTTGGGTGATCAGGGTGCCGGCGTAGAGCATATTGCTACGTTCGGCCAGTGGCGTCGGTTCGGGGAGGGGCTGATTTTGTTTGATGACGCTGACCGATTCGCCAGTTAACGCACTCTCTTGCACCGATAGATTGTGGCTTTCGAGCAATCGCAGATCGGCTGGAACCTTATCTCCAGACTCCAGAAGCACGACATCGCCGGGAACCAGGAGATCCGAATCGAGTTGGTGGCGTTCGCCATCACGAAGTGTCATGCAGCGAATTTTTAACAAGTGCCGGATGGCGGCCAACGCACGCTCTGCTTTTCCCTCCTGCAAGAGGCCAAACAACGCATTGATGACAACCACCCCCAGGATGACGGCACCATCAATCCAGTGACCAGAGAGCCAACTTAAACCTGCAGCCAATAGCAATACATAAATCAGCAGGTTATTGAATTGTCTTGCAAACCGTAGCCACAGTGACTCACCAGCCGGAGGCGTCAGGCGATTGGGGCCGAACTGCTCCAGTCGGTGTTGAGCCTCGTGATGGCTTAATCCATCCGGATGACTGTCGAGGCTGAGCAGAACCGTCTCGTCATCCAACGCATGCCAGGGAGATGGCGTCAATGCCATAAACACACCTCATCAACAGTTGCTATCGCTAATCCGCATTCACCCCAAAAATCGTCACTGGCGGATAGACTCTTAGTATGGCTTCAATTGAACTCAACTGCAGCCCAGACGCACCAGTATCCGCATCTGAACGCACTATGATGGTGATGAGTAGTCGGGCACGCCCCACTGAATAATGAGCGAGATCACATTTTGCTCGTCACCGATACTCAAACAGGGTAAGCTGGCCGCACTTTGGGGTTCCCAATTGATCGCGCGTCTTGTTCAACTGTGTCAGCTGATCATTCAAGGCTGCCCGAGCCTCCTCAGTGCGTATTGAAGTCTTCTCTTCCTCCCGGATCTATTCCGCAGAAAGGGCCGGACTTCCTCTTTTGTCCGGCATCATCCATCGCATCTGGTGGAGCTGCCTTATCATTCTCAAGTAGGTTGTTATGAGTTTTACTTCCCTCGGACTCTCCGAACCCTTGCTGCGCGCCATTGCCGAGCAGGGTTACGAAACCCCATCCCCGATCCAGCAGCAAGCCATCCCAGCCGTATTGGCGGGGCGTGATTTGATGGCCGCCGCTCAGACCGGAACAGGCAAGACCGCCGGCTTTACACTGCCGATGCTGCAAAATCTGATGGCGAGCGCGGAAAAGTCGCGGAAAAAAGTCTCTCCGAATCGGATCCGGGCCCTGGTCTTGACTCCCACCCGTGAGTTGGCAGCCCAAGTAGGTGAAAGCGTCGCAATCTACGGCAAGCATCTGCCCATGCGTCATACCGTCGTGTTTGGCGGTGTCGGCATCAATCCGCAAATGATGGCCTTGCGCAAGGGTGTTGATGTTCTGGTGGCCTGTCCTGGTCGTCTGCTGGATCTCTATTCGCAGAACGCGGTTCGCTTCGACGAACTGGAAATTTTGGTTTTGGATGAAGCAGATCGCATGCTGGATATGGGCTTCATTCACGACATTCGCCGCGTTCTCAAACTCTTACCGCAGAAACGCCAAAACCTGTTGTTCTCTGCCACCTTCGCCGATGAGATCCGTGAGTTGGCCACTGGCTTGCTGAATAACCCACTCTCGATTGAAGTGGCGCCACGCAATAGCACGGCTGAACGCATCGAGCAGTTGGTTCATCCCGTTGACAAGGCCAATAAGCCGGCTCTTTTGGCGCATCTGGTTGCCAAGAATAATTGGGAACAGGTACTCGTATTCACTCGAACCAAGCATATTGCCAATCGCCTGGCTGAACGTCTCGAACGTGAAGGGATCCAGGCTGCGGCTATCCACGGCAATAAGAGTCAGGGGGCGCGCACCAAGGCTCTCGCCGGATTCAAGAGTGGTGAAGTGCGTGTCCTGGTGGCGACTGATATTGCGGCTCGCGGCCTGGATATCGACAAGTTACCTCAGGTTGTAAACTTCGAGTTGCCAAATGTGGCTGAAGATTATGTCCACCGTATCGGTCGGACCGGTCGCGCAGGCTCTGCGGGCCATGCGATCTCGTTGGTCAGCGCCGATGAGGGTAAGTTGCTGCGTGGTATCGAGCGACTGATCAAGCAGGAGTTGCCACGAGAAGTCATCGCCGGATTTGAACCGGATGCTCAGACGATGCGTGCCATTGAGCAGGGCACTGGGCAACCTGTGCGCAAGGGTCAAGAGCAAGATGGCCGGCCTCCTCGTCAAAACTCGGGTCGCCCGGGGCAAGCGCGTCGTCCTGGACAGCCGGCGAGTGGTAATCGTCGGACTGGGAGCGGCGGTGGTCAGCCCGCCGCCAATGGGGCCAACCGAGGTGGCAAGCCATCGGCTGATGCTGGTCGTCGCGCAGCACCACAGCGGGCTCCTGATCGTCATGCCAATCAAGCGGTCAAGCCTCACGGCAACAAGTAATCACGTTTCGTTATGAATGAAAAAGCCCGTCATCTGACGGGCTTTTTGTTATTGGTTGCGGCTCACTGTGCTTTGAACTGATTTTGCTCGGTGACATACACAAAACCAGCTCCCGCCAGATAACGGCAAAGAGAGTCCGCCGAAATATCGTGATAGAGCACCAGATCCTGCAACGATGGAAAGTGGTCTCGCAACTGCGTATTAACCAGACTCACTAGCATGGGGCCAGGCAGACTATCGAAACGGTTTAATGAAAACATGGTCAGGCTCCTGAATATGGTGAGGTAAAAATCGGTACCAGATATCAAGGCTGATCGATTTGGTGCAGGTTACGGAGACCAAACCGTACCGGGATCTGCAGTAGCATAGTCCACCAACAGAGTGCCTCGATGATGAACAGCACTATGCATAATGGAGACCACCATGAGAAGAGGCTGCCAGATGCCATGTCCAGGCGCATCAACAATCCACTCGCGATGAGGCAAGCGAGCATCACCACAAGCATCGCCACCATCTGCTGACGTTGCCACGGCCTGTTTTTCAACCTGGTCAATCGGGCAGGGAACAAGCCAAGTAACAGCCCGGTGATGGTCAACAACATGGCGCTCATGGTGACGGTGAGATGATTCGATGAACTGACTGGATAGAGGCGAAAGTAGAGGATCAGCAACGGATAGAAGCCGATGATCCCCAGCAAAACAACTGATAACACGCCACCTCGGGTCAGGCGGATACTTCGGCACTCGGCCGTAGCGTGCTTATGAAAGTGGGCAGCAAACAGGGCCAGAGAAAAGAACACCAGAGCAAACAACAGATACCACAGCATGAAGTGACTCCTTGGACGGCAAACTGGATAACCAATTCCGGCCAGAGACGTTAGTACGGTAGCAGGAGGTGGTAATCTGCTGCTACCACCTCCTCAGGATGACTAGAGCTTAACCTCAACGGCAGCAGCAACCTGGATCGCCTGTTCAACGGCTTGCTCAAGTGAAGACGCTCTGACCAGAGCAACACCTAAGCGGCGGCGGCCATTGATTTCAGGCTTACCAAACAGACGCAACTGAGCGCCGGGCACCAGTCGCAGTGCATCCGCCAAGCCGCTGTATTGAATGTCCGTCGACTCTCCGTCACGCAATACAACCGCAGAGGCAGATGGACCGTATTGGGTAATTTGTCCGATCGGAAGCCCCAGAATGGCACGCGCATGCAGGGCAAAT
>JAYRLO010000144.1:0-7295 GCA_041905215.1 Aeromonadaceae bacterium | reverse complement strand
AGAGGTATTGGCGTGGCATCGCCTGCTGCAAGCCCAGGGTGGCGGCCGCCTGATCCAGCTCGGCATATTCCCACCAGGCGCTCCAGTCCTGTCCATCACGATTACCCCACCAGCCGATAATGTCGTTGGCGTGTTGCGGGTCGGCGGGGTCGGGCAGCGGCAGGTTTTTCAGCAGATCCTGGCGATAGGCGCGTTTGAGAATGTTGTAGATGCCGCCTTCGGCGAACTGTTGCAGCAGCATGTCATCTCGCTGTTTAGCGACCAGATAGAGCATCCAGAAACTCTTGATGGTATGACCAAAGTCGGCATGCCGAGCATCGGCGGCGCGTCCGGAATCATCATGGATATAGCCGAAGAATCGCTGTTCCTGCGGGAAGTAGAAATCCCGCACGATCGCGGTGGCCAGCCAGCCCATCTGGTTGCGCCAGATGGGCTGATCCTTGGCGGGTAGCAGTGGAGTGAGCAGCACCATGTAGGCGTTGAGCTGATCGAGTTGGGAAATCAGCTCGACCTGCTGATCGTTCTGGCGACTGGCCGGGTACCAGGTCAGGCGTTGATGCTCTTTGTCCAGATAGTGGCTAAAGATGAAGTTGTGCAGTTTCTCGATGTCAGCCAACACCGCTGGGTCCCGAGTCAGGTAATAGTAGAAGGCCATGCCCAACTGGGTATAGGCGAGATCCTGGCTGGTGCGCTCATCGGGCTTATCCGCGGCCTGGCCGTTTTTGAATTTGCCAATCACATCACCATCGGGTTGTAGTGCCTTGTGACGCAGGAATTCAACACCTTGCCGAGCCAGCTCCAGAGCCTTGGGATCGCCGGTCATATGAAAGATGACACCGTAGGCGAAGGTCTGGCGGGATACCATGCGCGTCCATTGATAGGGGAATCCCGCTTTGACCCACTCTGGGGCTTGAGCCAACTCCGGGCACAGGGTCTCGGGAGAGATGGTCAATTGCTCGAAGGTCGGCACCGATGCATCGTTACACAAGAAGCTGGGAAATGCCCCACCTTCTACGTTCGCGGCAGCCTTGTACCAGAAGGGGGCCAGATCCTGTTTGACGTGGTTCAACCATTGCTGCCCGGCATAGAGCTCGGCCTGAGCCGAAAACGATAGCGCCGCGGCCAGCAGCAGCGTCGAAAGGCGTATAAGCCGGGTTGTGGTGAAGAGGTTGGTCATTGACGTCTCCTTGGTCGTGAGAGCAAGAGTCGACTATCTCATTCGAGATGGCGACATGGTGAAACTAACCGCTGTGCTCGGTGGTAGGTTGCCAAGCAACCGAGGGGCTGACATTGTCAGTTGCCACCGTCGCTCCGAGTTGGCTGCTAGATAGAGTATGTACCTCTGATGGCAGAATATGTGAGCGGCCACGCATCAGCTTTTCATTAGACCCCCGGAATCCACCCGGATGGGGAGGGCGCATCACACTTGCCAACCGGGTCTGAATTTGTTGCACTGGGGTGAGGATGCTCATTCACAGGAGTGACAACCATGTTTGGTACCCATGATCTCTGGTTATTTGTCGTCTCTGGTTTTGTCCTGAATATCACCCCTGGGCCGGATAACATCTATATTGCCGCCCGGAGTCTACAGCAAGGGTGGCGTGCCGGCCTGGTTGCCAGTTTGGGGATCGGCTGCGGAGTCTTTGTTCATGTGCTGGCAGCGGCGCTCGGCCTGGCTGCTCTATTGGCGGCATCGGCCACGGCATTCCTGCTGGTCAAACTGGTTGGCGCTGTCTATCTGCTGTGGCTGGGGATTGGCCTGTTGCGAACCAAGGGGGGAGCTCAGGGTGAATCCTCGACTCAGCTGTCGCTACCGCTGTGGCGAGTCTTTCGGCAAGGCTTTATCTCCAATGCGCTCAATCCGAAGGTTGCTCTGTTCTTTCTGGCCTTTGTTCCCCAGTTCATCAGCCACGAGGCTGATAGCAAGATGCTGGCTTTTATCTTTCTGGGCGTGATCTTCGACCTGAATTCGATGGTGTGGTGTGCGGCTCTGGCCTGGTTTAGTGCCAAGGCGGGGCGTCGGCTGCGTCAGAGTCAGGGATGGAGTCGTTGGCTCAATCGCGGCGTGGGTGGCATGTTTGTACTGTTAGGGGTGCGCTTAGCGCTCATTGAACAGGGGGAATAACCCTCGGCGGCGAGTTACCGACGAGGGTTCTATTGTTGTGCCGGTTGGTTCAAGGCGCGACTTTCGCTGGCTCAATGGCTTCGACAATCAGGGTGATGCCATCGACAGCCGTTACTCGCACTGCCGTTCCAGCCAGCAGATGTTGTGAGCAACGAACCGGCCAGACACTATCGCCCAGTCGGACCCGACTCAGACCATTGACTACATCCTGCTGGAGCTGAGCTTCCTGCCCGAGCCACTGCTGCGGTCTCTGGTTCAGGTGGCGGGCTGGATCCTCGCCATCACCCTGTAGTCGCTGATGTTGCCAGTACCACCAGCCGCCGGTAAACAGCAGTGCCAGCACCGAGAAGAGCAGCCACTGACCGACCCAGTCGAGCGGGATCAGCAGCCGGAGCACAGCGACCGTTAAGGCGGCTAACCCCAACCAGAGCAGATAACCGGCGGCTCCCAGCAACTCGAGCAGTAGCAGGGCCCCCCCCAGGATCAGCCAGTGGACACTGGTCAGTTCGGTCAGGAACGCCATCCGTTTGTCTCCTCACCTTGCGATGGGGGCGCGGCTGCTATGGTTGGTTTGCCGCTGCCTGTTGTCGATTTGAAAAGCTCACTGATGCCGCCGATGGCGCCGATGAGCGAACTAGCCTCGAGCGGCATCATGATGAGCTTGCTGTTCGGGCTGTCGCCAATCTTGGTCAAGGCTTCGGTATATTTTTGCGCCACGAAGTAGTTGATGGCCTGGCTGCTGCCCTTGGCGATGGCCTCGGAGACCATCTCGGTGGCCTTGGCTTCGGCCTCGGCTTGCCGCTCCCGCGCCTCGGCGGCGAGGAAGGCCGCTTGCCGTTCCCCTTCGGCCTTGAGGATCTGCGACTGCTTTTCGCCCTCGGCCTTGAGGATCCGCGATTGCCGCACCCCTTCGGCCTCGAGGATCTCAGCCCGCTTTTGCCGCTCGGCCTTCATCTGGGCGTTCATTGACTCGATCAAGTCCAGTGGCGGTTTGACGTCGCGGATCTCGATGCGGGTGAACTTGACGCCCCAGGGGCTGGTGGCGGCATCCATGGTCATCAGCAACTTCTCGTTGATGGTGTCACGCTGGGAGAGCATCTGGTCGAGCTCCATGGCGCCCAGCACGGTACGGATGTTGGTCATGGTCAGGTTACGGATGGCCTGCATCAGGTCACTCACCTCGTAAGCGGCCTTGTGCGCCTCGATCACCTGCACGAAACTCACCGCATCGATGGTGACGTTGGCGTTGTCGCGGCTGATGACCTCCTGAGGCGGAATGTCCATCACCTGCTCCATCATATTGATGCGGCGGCCGACCTTATCGACGAAGGGGATCAGGATATTGAACCCGGGTTGCAGGGTGCCGGTATAGCGACCGAAGCGCTCCACCGTCCAGTTGAAACCTTGTGGCACTATCTTGACGCCGGCCTGGATAAAGACCACAACAACGGCGACCACCACAATGAGTCCGATCAAATTGCCATCTGGCAGCATGAGTTGTACCTCGTCTATGAGTGATTATGAGCTATTTGACACCCTATCTTAGCCTTTTAAGGATCCTTTGGTTGTGGTTTACCTAGCGAAATAATGGATTCTTTGGCTGGGTGTTGGTGTTTTCTTAATAACCTATAAGCATAAAGAGTTCGTTTTTATTATTTTATGCGCTTAGCAAGCAACCTTATATTCACACTGAAAATGCGATGGAGAAAGCGTCATGGACTATCTACCCCTGTTTGCCAAGGTATCTGACAAGCCAATCCTGCTGGTGGGCGGTGGGGAGGTGGCGTTGCGCAAGGCTCGTCTGCTGCTGGAGGCCGGAGCCCGGCTCACCGTGGTCGCGCCCCATCTGCATGAGGAGTTACAGGAGCTCGCGGAGGCAGGTGCTCTGCATTATCTGAATGCCGAATTCAGCCCCGAGCAGTTGGCGCTGCAGCGGCTGGTGATCGCGGCCACCGATGATGAGGTGGTGAATGTCGCAGTGGCTGCCGCTGCCGAGGCTGCGGGTCTGTGGGTCAACGTAGTGGATGATCCAGCCCGTTCCAGCTTTATCTTTCCCTCCATCATCGACCGCTCTCCCATCATGGTGGCGGTCTCCAGCGGTGGGGCGGCCCCCGTGCTGGCCCGACTGCTGCGCGAGCGTCTCGAAGCCCTGTTGCCCTCCCATTTGGGGGCGCTGGCCCGCTTGTCTGGAGAATTGCGCGGCAAGGTGAAAAGCGCCTTTGACTCTATTAGCGAGCGGCGTCGTTATTGGGAGCGGGCATTTGCCTCCTCCCGCCTGGCAGCCTTGCTGCAAAGTGGCGATGAGGCCGGCGGCCGTGCCTGGCTGGCGGATGAGTTGGCCCATACCGAGCAGCAGGGCGGTGAAATCGTGCTGGTAGGTGCCGGCCCGGGTGATGCGGGTCTGTTGACCCTCAAGGGGTTGCAGCAGATCCAGCAGGCCGAGGTGGTGCTCTATGACCAGCTGGTGTCGCCGGAAGTGCTGAACCTGATTCGCCGGGATGCCGAGCGCATCAGCGTCGGCAAGAAGGCCGGGGCGCACAGCGTGCCTCAGCATGAGATCAATCAACTGCTGGTCGAGCAGGCCCGTGCCGGCAAGCGGGTGGTGCGTCTCAAAGGGGGCGATCCCTTCATGTTTGGGCGCGGCGCCGAAGAGCTCGAGGCTGCCAAGGCGGCAGGCATTCCCTTCTCGGTGGTCCCCGGGATCACGGCGGCGGCAGGAGCCACGGCTTATGCCGGTATTCCGCTGACCCACCGGGATCATGCCCAGAGTGCGGTGTTTATTACCGGACATTGCCAGAAGGATGGCCAAGAGGCTGATTGGCCGGCACTGGCGGCCAGCAATCAGACCCTGGTGATCTATATGGGGCTGATCTCCTCGCCGGTGATCCAAGAAAAATTATTGGCCCATGGTCGGGCAGCAAACACGCCGATAGCTCTTATCGAGCGCGGCACCACGGCCCAACAACGGGTGCTCCGTGGCGAGTTACAGAATTTGGCCGCTTTGGCCCAAGACGCCAAGAGCCCATCGCTCATCGTGGTCGGTGAGGTAGCGGCGCTGGCAGATAGTTTGAGCTGGTTTCACGGCCAGTTGAGTGGTGGCTTGGGTGCCACTGGTTCCGAACACTTGGTGAGTCTGGCCTAGGGCCGACACCGCAGGATTTAGCGCAACAGGAGTAGCAAGCCATGACTCAACCCTTGGATGCAGCAAGACTGACCCATTTAAAGCAACTGGAAGCCGAGAGCATCCATATCATCCGTGAAGTGGCGGCCGAGTTTGAAAATCCGGTGATGCTCTACTCCATCGGCAAAGACTCCTCGGTGATGCTGCATCTGGCTCGCAAGGCGTTCTATCCGGGCAAGCTGCCCTTCCCGTTGCTGCACGTCGATACCAACTGGAAGTTCCGCGAGATGATCGCCTTTCGCGATGCCACGGTGAAGAAGTACGACATGGAGCTCATCGTCCACAAGAATCCGGACGGTCTGGCCATGGGCATTAACCCCTTCGTTCACGGCAGTGCCAAGCACACCGACATCATGAAGACTGAAGGCTTGAAGCAGGCACTGAACCAGTATGGCTTCGATGCGGCCTTCGGCGGTGCGCGCCGTGACGAAGAGAAGTCTCGCGCCAAGGAGCGGGTCTACTCGTTCCGCGACAAGAACCATGCCTGGGATCCGAAGAATCAGAGACCCGAGCTGTGGCGTCTGTACAACGGCCAGGTCAACAAGGGGGAGAGCATCCGCGTGTTCCCGCTCTCCAACTGGACCGAGCTGGATATCTGGCAATACATCTATCTGGAAAACATCGAGATAGTGCCGCTCTATTTCGCCAAGCCACGCCCTGTGGTGGAGCGCGATGGCGTCACCATCATGGTGGATGACGATCGCATGCCGCTGGCCGAGGGCGAAGTGCCCCAGCAAGAGTGGGTGCGCTTCCGGACTCTGGGCTGCTATCCGTTGACCGGCGCCATCGAGTCCCACGCCACCACCTTGCCGGAGATCATCGAAGAGATGCTGGTCTCCACCAGCTCCGAGCGGCAGGGCCGGGTGATTGACAACGATGGTGCGGGCTCCATGGAGCTCAAAAAGCGCCAGGGCTATTTCTAACGGATTGTCAGAGAAGGATTACAGACTATGAACAGCGCCATTGCCGAAGCGATCCAACAAAGCGGTAGCATCGAAGAGTATTTGCAACAACAGCAGGACAAGAGTCTGCTGCGTTTTCTGACCTGCGGCAGCGTCGATGATGGCAAGAGCACCCTGATCGGGCGCCTGCTGCACGACTCCCGTCAGGTGTATGAAGATCAGTTGAAGAACCTGCACTCCGATAGTCAGAAGGTAGGAACCCGCGGCGAGAAGCTGGACTTCGCCTTGCTGGTGGATGGTCTGCAAGCAGAGCGGGAGCAGGGGATCACCATCGATGTGGCCTATCGCTACTTCTCCACCACCAAGCGCAAGTTCATCATCGCTGACACGCCGGGCCACGAGCAGTACACCCGCAACATGGCGACCGGCGCTTCAACCTGTGATCTGGCGATCATCCTGATCGATGCCCGCAAGGGGGTGCTGGAACAGACCCGTCGTCACAGCTTCATCGCCAGCCTGCTGGGGATCCGCCAGTTCATCGTGGCCATCAACAAGATGGATCTGGTGGATTTCGATGAGGCAACTTATCGCCGTATCGAGGCCGATTATCTGGCCTTTGCCGCCGCATTGCCGGCCACGGATATCAAGGTGGTTCCGCTGTCGGCGGTGGATGGCGACAATCTGGTGACTTTGAGTGAGCGCTCCCCCTGGTATCAGGGCGAGCCTCTGCTGAGCCTGCTGGAAAATGCGCAAGTGGGTGCCCATAACAATGAGCTGCCTGCGCGTCTGCCGGTGCAACTGGTCAGCCGTCCGGATCTGAACTTTCGTGGCTACATGGGTACCCTGGCCGCTGGCACCCTGCGTCCTGGTGACACCTTGAAGGTATTGCCCTCCGGCAAACAGAGCGTGGTCGAGCGCATCGTCACCTTTGATGGGGACTTGGCCCAGGCTCAGGCCGGACAAGCCATCACCGTCACCTTGCAGGACGAGATCGACATCAGTCGCGGCGATCTGCTGGTGGCGCCCGATGCGCCGGCTCAAGTCAGCAAGCGCTTGCTGGCCCATGTGGTGTGGATGGCCGAATCAC
>JAYRLO010000143.1:0-7335 GCA_041905215.1 Aeromonadaceae bacterium | reverse complement strand
CAACATAATGAAAAATATGGTTTTTTGGTGCGTGATGGATGAGGCGGCCGGTTGAAGTTCAAGGCAGCGCCGAGCCGAGTGATGCATCGTAAAATCGTTTGTCTTTGCGGTCGACATCACAGTGGTGGATTCCTATAATACGCGCACTTCCTCATTCCCCCCTTTCAATACTGTGAGAATAGGCAAAATGGAAATCTTACGAGGTGCGCCCGCTTTATCCGGCTTCCGTGTCAGTAAACTGTTGCGAAGCTTTGAAGAGATGGGGCTGCCCATCAGGGACTTGTATGCCGAATTCGTGCACTTTGCCGATCTGTCGGCGCCACTCGACCAAGAGGCGCGTGAGACACTGGGCAAGCTGCTGACCTACGGCCCGACCATAGCCGAACACGCCCCGACTGGTATCCTGTTCCTCGTTACTCCTCGCCCCGGCACCATATCCCCCTGGTCTTCCAAAGCTACCGACATTGCCCACAACTGCGGTCTGCAGCAGATCGTGCGGTTGGAACGCGGGATTGCCTATTATCTGGATGTGCCTGAACTGAATGCCGAGCAGCGCAAGCAGGTCTCTGCCTTGTTGCACGATCGCATGATGGAGGCTGTCTTTGGTGAGCTCACGGCTGCCGAGGCGCTCTTCTCGCACCACACACCGGCACCCCATCAGGTCGTTGATGTGCTGACCGGTGGGCGTGAGGCTCTGGCTGAAGCCAATATCAAGCTGGGACTGGCGCTGGCCGAAGACGAGATCGATTATCTGGTGGCTAGCTTCCTCAAGCTGGGGCGCAACCCGAACGATATCGAACTCTACATGTTCGCCCAGGCCAACTCCGAGCATTGCCGCCACAAGATCTTCAATGCCGACTGGACCATCGACGGTGTGCCGCAGCCCAAGTCGCTGTTCAAGATGATCAAGAACACCTATGAACAGCACAGTGACTATGTGCTTTCGGCCTACAAGGATAACGCCGCTGTCATGGTGGGCTCCGAGGCGGGTCGTTTCTTCCCGAGTCCGGAAACCGGCGAATACGAATACCACCAGGAGTCCATCGACATCCTGATGAAGGTAGAAACCCACAACCACCCGACCGCCATCTCTCCGTTCCCCGGTGCGGCAACTGGTTCTGGCGGCGAAATCCGCGACGAAGGCGCCACCGGTCGAGGTTCTAAGCCCAAGGCAGGTATGTGTGGTTTCTCGGTCTCTAACCTGCGGATCCCTGGTTATGAGCAGCCGTGGGAAACCAACTTCGGCAAGCCGAGCCGCATCGTCGATGCCATGGAAATCATGCTCGAAGGCCCGCTGGGTGCCGCTGCCTTCAATAACGAATTTGGTCGTCCGAACATCCTGGGCTATTTCCGTACCTACGAAGAGAAGGTTGCCAGCCATAACGGCACCGAGATCCGTGGCTATCACAAGCCGATCATGCTGGCCGGTGGTTTGGGCAACATCCGTACCGAACACGTCCAGAAGGGCGAGATCTCCGTGGGTGCCAAGCTGATCGTGCTGGGTGGCCCGGCGATGAATATCGGTCTGGGTGGCGGTGCTGCCTCCTCGATGACCTCCGGCCAATCTGCCGAAGATCTGGACTTTGCCTCGGTGCAACGGGACAACCCCGAGATGGAGCGTCGTTGCCAAGAAGTGATCGACCGCTGCTGGCAGATGGGTGAGAACAACCCGATCCTGTTTATTCACGATGTCGGTGCTGGTGGTCTCTCCAATGCGATGCCGGAACTGGTCAATGATGGTGGTCGCGGTGGTCGTTTCGAGCTGCGTAAGGTACCGAATGACGAGTTGGGCATGAGCCCGCTGGAGATCTGGTGTAATGAATCCCAAGAGCGCTATGTGCTGGCGGTGGCACCGGATCAACTGGCTCAGTTTGAAGAGCTGTGCCGTCGCGAACGTGCTCAATATGCGGTGATTGGTGAAGCCACGGCCGAACGGCAACTGGTGCTGGCTGATAGCCACTTCGGTAACCAGCCGATCGATCTGCCGCTGGATGTGCTGCTGGGCAAGCCGCCCAAGATGCACCGTGATGTCACCACGCTGAAGGCGCAAGGCGAGCCTCTGGTTCTGGATTCTGTCACGGCCAAAGATGCGGCCGAACGCATTCTGCGTCTGCCGACTGTAGCCGAGAAGACCTTCCTCATCACCATCGGTGACCGCACCGTGACCGGTCTGGTCGCACGCGATCAGATGGTCGGCCCCTGGCAGGTTCCGGTTGCTGACTGCGCCGTAACCGCCGCCAGTTATGACACCTATGCCGGTGAAGCCATGTCGATGGGTGAACGGACTCCGGTCGCCCTGCTGGACTTCGGTGCCTCCGCCCGCCTGGCGGTGGCTGAAGCCCTGACGAACCTGGCCGCGACCCAGATTGGCGATCTCAAGCGCGTCAAACTGTCCGCCAACTGGATGGCCGCAGCCGGTCACCCGGGCGAAGATGCTGGTCTCTACGAAGCGGTTAAGGCGGTCGGTGAGGAGCTCTGCCCCGAGCTGGAGCTGACCGTGCCGGTAGGTAAGGACTCCATGTCGATGAAGACCCGCTGGCAGCAAGATGGTGAGAACCGCGAGGTTATCTCCCCGCTGTCACTCATCATCAGTGCCTTTGCTCGCGTGGAAGATGTACGTGGCACCGTGACGCCGCAACTGCGCACCGACAAGGGCGATACGGATCTCATCCTGATCGATCTGGGTAACGGTAAGAACCGTCTGGGCGCCTCCTGTCTGGCGCAGGTCTACAAGCAGTTGGGGCAGCAAGCTCCGGATGTCGATAACCCGGCTCTGCTCAAGGGCTTCTTCAATGCGATGCAAACCCTGGTCGCCGATCGCAAGTTGCTGGCTTACCACGACCGCTCCGATGGTGGTCTGTTCGTGACCCTGGCCGAGATGGCGTTTGCTGGCAAGACTGGTATCACGGTGGCACTGGATCAACTGGGCAGCGACGATCTGGCGGTACTCTTCTCCGAAGAGTTGGGCGCCGTCATCCAGGTGCGCCGTGAAGACAAGGAAGCGGTGATGAACTTGCTGGCCGGTCATGGTCTGGTCAACTGCACCTACGTCATCGGCCGTCTGAACCAGGAAGATTGCCTGCGTTTCACCCGCAACGGCGAGGACGTATTGAACGGTTCGCGCGTCCATTTCCGTACCCTGTGGGCCGAAACCACCCACAAGATGCAGGCGCTGCGCGACAATCCGGCCTGTGCTGACTCCGAGTTCAAGGCCAAGTTTGATGCGGCCGATCCGGGTCTGCATGCTGCGCTGACCTTCGACCTGAACCAGGATGTCGCGGCTCCCTACATTGCCAAGGGGGTTCACCCTCGGGTGGCTATCCTGCGTGAGCAGGGGGTCAACTCACAGAACGAGATGGCTGCGGCATTTGACCGTGCTGGTTTCACCAGCGTCGATGTGCACATGAGCGACATTCTCAGTGGCCGTATTGCGCTGAGTGACTTCCAGGGCCTAGCTGCCTGTGGTGGCTTCTCCTACGGGGACGTGCTGGGTGCCGGCGAAGGCTGGGCCAAGTCTGCGCTGTTCAACAGCAGGGCTCGCGATGAGTTCGAGCGTTTCTTCCATCGCAATGACACCTTTGCGCTGGGCGTCTGCAACGGTTGCCAGATGATGTCGAACCTGCGCGATTTGATTCCGGGTGCCGATCTGTGGCCACGCTTCGTGCGCAACGAATCCGAGCGTTTCGAGGCACGCTTCAGCCAGGTCGAAATTCAGGAATCCCCATCGCTGTTCTTCGCCGGTATGGCGGGCTCGCGGATGCCTATCGCCGTATCCCACGGTGAAGGGCGTGTCGAGGTGCGCGATCTGCAACACCTGGGTGCCATTCAGACCAGCGGTACTGTTGCGGTTCGTTTCGTTGACAACTACGGCGAGCGGACAGAGCGTTACCCATTCAACCCGAATGGTTCACCCTCCGGTATCACGGGTTTGACCACTCGCGATGGTCGCGTCACCATCATGATGCCGCACCCGGAACGGGTGATGCGCACCGTGGCCAACTCCTGGCACCCGGACGAGTGGGGTGAAAGCAGCCCCTGGTTGCGGATGTTCCGCAATGCCCGGGTCTGGTTGGGCTAACGCCGCCACCCACGCCACCAATAAATACCCCCTCAGTCGAGGGGGTATTTTTTTGAAGCCTATGACCAGACGGTATGTAAAGTGAGTTCATTGTTGCCTGAATGTTTTCAAATAAATCCGTTCGCCCTGAGCCTGTCGAAGGGAGCTTGTGGTTCGACAGGCTCACCACGAACGAGCCGGGTCACTATGGACGGACAATAAATCCGTTCGCCCTGAGCTTGTCGAAGGGAGCTTGTCGAAGGGAGTTTGTGGTTCGACAGGCTCACCATGAACGGACCGGCTCACCACGAACGGACTGGCTCACCACGAACGGGCCGGGTCACCACGAACGGACAGTAAATCCGTTCGCCCTGAGCTTGTCGAAGGGAGCTTGTCGAAGGGAGTTTGTGGTTCGACAGGCTCACCATGAACGGACCGGCTCACCACGAACGGACTGGGTCACTACGAACCGGCCGGGTCACGATGAACGGGCCGGGTCACCACGAACGGACAATAAATCCGTTGCCCTGAGCTTGTCGCCCTGAGCTTGTCGAAGGGAGCCTGTCGAAGGGAGCCTGTGGTTCGACAGGCTCACCATGAACGGGCCGGGTCACCACGAACGGACTGGGTCACTACGAACCGGCCGGGTCACGATGAACGGGGTTGTTTGCGGTGTTAGGTAATCAGCGTTGCACGCTCGATCACTCGCCGAGACGGCGGGATTGCCAATAGGTCTTGCGCCAGTAGGGGTTATCCAGATCCGAGATGATGACTCCCTTGCTGGTGGAGGCATGCAGGAATTGACCATCTTCGATGAAGATGCCGACATGCTGGGTGTGCCATCCGGTATTGAAAAACACCAGATCGCCTGGCTGCAGGCCATGGGTCGAAATGGGGGCTCCCAAGCGGGATTGTTGGCGGGTATCTCGTGGTAATTCGAGGCCGAAGCGTTCGCGGAAGGTCAACTGCACGAAACCGGAGCAATCGACACCACGTCTGGATTGGCCGCCGCTGCGGTAGGGGACACCCCGCCACTCCTGATATTGCTCCAGAAGCGCCGAGCGAACTTCACTGGCTGAGCCGAGCAGGCTGCTGGGCTCTTCGCGCCCGGCCGGACTTTGACACCCGGTCAGCAAGCTGATCAGCAGCAGCGCGAACCACGCTGTTGCATGAGTAAACGGTAACCGCATCTGTGGCCTCCCTGCGCTATGCCTCTCTAGGGTGACGAAGCGCAGGGCAAATGGCAAGACTCAGGGCTGGGTCTTGAGACGCAACACGCCAGGTTGCAGCTCGAAGCCGGTGACATGGTTCTTGAGCCAGGCCTGATCATGATTGCGAGCATCCAGCCGATAAGCGGGTTTATTTGCTAAACGCTGCTCTATGCCCTTGAGCAGATAGCCCATCATGGGGCCAAACTGCTGATTGAGGCTCTCCGGTTGCAGTTGATAGTTCTTCAGTGTGAACTGATCGAAGTAGACAGCACCTTCACTGACCACATAGCGAGGTATCGCCGTAAAGTTGGCTTGTACCGTGCCGTCTATGCTTGGTTTATTGGGTAGCGTCAGGGTGAAGTTGCCAAAGCTCTGCACATCGGCTTGCTGAGCTGCCGTCCGGGCCAGCCCGACCTGCATACGCGAGAGCTTGACGTGGGCCTCAAACAGACCGGGAAGTGCATAGTCCTGTTCGTATTTCACCTTACTATTGACGTACTCGGTGAGCTGTTTCTCGCTGATATCGACATTACCGTGGCTGTCGGCAGTCAAAGCCAGCGCCAGAGCGATTGAAATGATCATGGAATTAACCTGGGACGGTTGGACCTGCCCGGCATCATAGCATCAGTGTCGGCCAACAACAGCCTGGTTCCGGGAGAAGGAGATCCGATGCCATCGCACACCACCTTGCTTGAACTGTTACACGATCTGCTGGCGATGTTGATGTTTGTCAGCTATCTGGTGCTGATGGTCATCATAGTCGTGCGAGTGGTCATGACCCGGCGAGCCATCGGTGTCTCTCTCTCCTGGCTCATTCTGATCTTCACCATTCCGTTTCTTGGCATTTCACTCTACCTGCTCTTTGGCGAGATCCGCCTTGGCCGCAAACGGGTTGAGCGAGCACGCGCCATGTATGAACCCTACGCTCGCTGGATCAGCCAAGTGGTGGCTCAGTTTGCTCAACAACCGATAGCTCCGAGTGATACATCGCGGCCGATGGCGGAGCTAGTCACTGCGCGCCTCGGCTCACCGATGCTGGGTGGTAATCAGGTCGAATTATTGACCGAGCCGAATGCCATCTTGTTCGCGCTGGCCCAAGACATCCGCGAGGCCAGCGTCTCCTGCTATCTGGAGTTCTATATCTGGCAGGCGGGGGGCTGGGCCGATCAGGTGGCAGAAGCCTTGCTAGAAGCAGCGGCGCGCGGGGTGGATTGCCGTGTCTTGCTCGACTCGGTCGGCAGTTCACGCTTTTTCAAGAGCTCTTGGCCGGAGCGGTTCAAGGCGAACGGGATCAAGCTCGTTGAGGTGCTGCCGGTCGGCGCCTGGCGTATCCTGCTGCAACGCCAGGATCTGCGCATGCATCGCAAGCTGGCAGTCATCGACGATCGAGTCGCCTATACCGGCTCGATGAATCTGGTGGATCCGCGCTTCTTCAAACGAAAAGCCGGGGTTGGTCAGTGGATCGATGTGATGTTACGCCTGCAAGGCCCCATGGTGCCGCTGGTCTGGTCGCTGTTCGTTCGGGATTGGGAGATGGAAACGGGTGAACGGCTACTGGAGTCCCAACTGCATAATCCTGAGTTCTACACCGAATCCGATCAGCATCTGCAGCTCATTCCGTCCGGCCCCTTCATCGGTGGCGACTGCATCCAGCAGATCCTGCTGCTGGCCATCTATCAGGCTCGCCGCCACATAGTGCTGACGACCCCCTACTTTGTGCCGGATGACCCACTGGTCGCGGCGTTGCAGTCAGCCGCTGGTCGCGGGATCAAGGTCCGGCTGATTTTGCCGGCACGAAATGACTCCTTCATGGTGCGCCATGCCGGGGATGCCTTCTTGACGGAGTTGATGGAGGCGGGAGTCGAGATTTACCGCTTTGAGCGCGGACTCTTGCATACCAAGAGTGTGCTGGTGGATGACCAGTTGGCTCTGGTCGGCTCGGTCAATCTGGATCGGCGCAGCTTCTGGCTCAACTTTGAAACTACGCTGCTGGTGGATGATCACGCCTTTGCCAACGAGTTATTGGCCTTGCAGCAACACTATATGTCTCAGGCATCGCGTCTTTAT
>JAYRLO010000142.1:0-7412 GCA_041905215.1 Aeromonadaceae bacterium | reverse complement strand
TGTTTTAAATGCTGCTCTGCTTGTCGTAGCGAGCTGGTCAACAGCGTCGGTGTTCGCCCCTGCAACTCACCAGGTAGATGCGTGTGGGCAAAGTGAGCGTGGGTATCGACCATGACGAGGGGGTGAGTCGTGGTTTGCTCCAGTGTCACGCCAGGCTGTCCGCACACAAGACTGAGTTGGTATTCAGCCAGTGGCCGAACTGTAACTTCATCGATCTTGCTGGGCTCGCCAAGGATTGCCAAGTCGAGGGTGCGCTCCAGCAGTTGGCGGCATAGCTGTTCCCGATTGCCGACCTCATAACGCACCGAAGGCTGAGCCGTTTGCTCAAACCACGGTGCAACCCACTCCTGCAGTCCCAGCTCCCAACAAAACAGTGGAGCACCCACGGCCAGCTGACGTTGTAAGGCGTCCTGCTGACCGAGCTCCTGCTTGGCTCTGCCCAGCGTCTGCAGTATGGATTCGGCGTAGGGGAACAGGCGTTCACCGGCGACCGTCAGTTGAATGTTATTGCGATGGCGAGCAAATAGAGTGACACCAAGTTGTTGTTCCAACTGGCGAATACGAAAGCTGACGGCGGATTGCGTCAAATAGAGGGTTTCTGCTGCGCGGCCAAAATGTCGAGTCTTGCTGACTTCGATAAAGGTGCGCAGCAGATCGGTGTCCATTAATCCAACGACTCTTCCACAGGCTCAAAACCGGCGTCATCGGTGGCATTGCCTCCCGAGGTGCAGAGTCGATGCACGCGGCGCGGGCCAATCACCTTCAGGTATTTGAACCACACCTTGGCGTGGCCACTACTGCTGGCGTTGCCAGCTTGAACCTGCTCCAGGAACGCTTTTTCCACCTCGTCGGTCGGTTCACGCTTGCCCTGGTAAAGTTCCAGCATGGCTTGACCGCACTGTTCCAGAACGTCTGCCTCGGCCACGGTAAATTGACCGCTACGACGAAGCCCTCGGGGAAAATGTTGGAAGTCGTTAAAACGCTTATCAGATACGAAGCTCATGGTAGTCATTGCTATTGTTGTTGTCCTATCGCCGGGAAGTATGTTCAGCCATGCAAAGAGTTAAAAATCGAGTATTTTCGCGTGATGATAAATTATTTTTATCATAGGTCAATCCAGCTCGCTAGCGGCGCAAATGTTGTGCTCTGAACCTGAAAAAAAGGCGTAAATAGCTGAAAAAAAGCACGAAACTGGATTTTTACACACTAATTTGACCACTCGATACAAAAAAACCGGATGAACCGGTTTTTGTATTCTCGGGGTGCATCACATTTCCATAATGCGTTGCAACAGATCCCCCTCCAACAAGGCACGTTTGATCAAGGCCATGCCGCCCATGGTGTGTCTTCCCTGGAATTGAGCCCGAACAATGGGCAGATCCTGGTGAAAGCTGGGGAGTGATTGCTGCTCCACACAACGACGTATAGCAGGGAAGAGAATTTTGTCGGCCTCGACTACCTCGCCGGCGAGCAGGATCTTCTCCGGATTGAAGAGATTGACCATGATGGCAATGGTTCGCCCCAGGTACTCGCCAGTTTCTTGAATAATCTGGCCTGCCAGGGCATCTCCGGTATTCGCTGCCCGACAGATCTGTTCTATGGTGAGTTCGTTTGCCGTAAGAGAAGTGCTATGGCCACGAGCAATCAGCTCCTGGGTTCGCTCCACGATGGCGGCATTGGATACGATGGTTTCCAGGCAACCAAAGTTACCGCAGTGGCACCGACGGCCAAACCGCTCAACCTGGATATGACCAATTTCGCCGACATTGCGGTTTTGTCCGAGCAGCACCCTGCCTTTGCTGATGATCCCTGACCCCACTCCGTTGTGCACCGTGATCAGGATGGCATCCTGATTTTCGCGGGAGGCACCAAAGAAATGCTCGGCCAGCGCCAAAGATCGTGTGTCATTGCCCACGTAGCAGGGGAGGTGAAAGTGGTTCTCCAGCAGGTTAGCCAGCGGCACCCGATTGTGGGTCAGCGTTGGCATATACAACACTTCGCCAGACTCTGGGTTGACCAGCCCGGGAAGGGTGACGGCCAGACCTATCAATTTGCGGATCTTGCGAGGGTGCGAGGCAATCAGTTGTTCGATGGCATCGGTCAGGAGGGCAAGCACCTGCTCGGTTGTCAATTGGCTATCTCGTTCCCGGCGCATCTGCACCAGTTCCCGCCCCTCCAGATCACACAGCGCCAGATAGAGGGTCCGGCGCCCGAGGCGACAGGAGACAAACTGAAATCGATCGCGCACTGTCATCAGCGAAATCGCTCTGCGGCCACCAGTGGATTCCTGTAACGCCTCTTCGCGGATCAGATCATGTTCCAGCAATTGTCGGGTAATTTTGGTGACGCTCGCAGGAGCCAATTGACTGATCTCGGCCACTTGGATGCGGGAGATCGGGCCTTGCAGGTCGATGATGCGATATACAGCAGCGGCATTTACCTGCTTGACCAGATCGATATTGGCTATTTGTCCGTCTGTCATTTATCTGTGTTCTTGATAGGTTCCATCGACCAGAGTTGCCGTAACCTTGAATGCATCGTCAAAGATGACCAGATTGGCAATCTTCCCCTCGGCAATACTACCCAGTTCATCGGCTCGTCCGATGGCGCGAGCAGGGTAGAGGCTCGCCATGCGCAGGGCTTCTTCAAGCGGGATCCCGACCTGTTGGACCAGGTTCTGAACCCCTTCGATCATGGTGAGTGCCGAGCCGCCGAGTGTACCATTCATGTCCACGCATTGCCCATGACGGAAAAAGACGGTGGTGCCACAGAAGTCAAATTGGTCGAAGCCCTCGGGGGCTCCTGCAGGGGCTGTGGCGTCGGTCACCAGGCACAGACGCTCGCCAAGCACACGCTGTGCAAGGCGGACATTGGCTGGGTGCACATGATGACCATCCACTATGATACCGGCGTAGATATCATTCCGATCATAGATGGCGCCGACAACGCCCGGCTCCCGACCGTTGAGTGTGGGTGTCATGGCGTTATAGAGGTGAGTGGCAAAACGGATGCCAGCGTCAAAACCCGCCATCGCCTCTGCATAGGTGGCTGCACTGTGACCGATGGCGACCAGAATCCCCGCATCTCTTAGTTGGCGAATGTGTTGCGGATTGTTCTGTTCCGGTGCCAGGGTTATTTTGGCAATCCAGGGGGCTTGTTCACACAGATAGTCGATCATCTCCGTCGTGGGGTGACGGATCTGGTCGGCCGGATGGATCCCCTTGCGCAGGACATTGGTATAGGGGCCCTCCAGATGCAAACCCAGCACCTCATGGGGGTGGGCTTGCATGTAATCCCGTGTGGCCTCGATGGCCCTGCGCATATCCAGATCCGGGCTGGTGATCAGCGTTGGCAAGAAGCTGGTGGTGCCGGAACGCCGATTAGCAGCCTGCATCACCGCCAATGTTTCCAGCGTTTGCGCCTCGTTGAACATGACGCCGCCGCAGCCATTGAGTTGCAGATCGATGAAGCCTGCGCTCAGATGCCGACCTTGCAAGTCATAGGCGGGGAGATCGGCACTGAATGCTGACTGTGGACGGATCGCGACGATCCGATCCTGGTCGATGAGCACGGCATGTTGCCGGAGTAACCCTTCTTCGGTATGGATGAGCCCATTACGCAATACAAACATGTGGTTATCCTCAAAGCCGCTTGATGTTTTCCGCTTCCAATTCCTGGAAGTAACGCACTGTCTTGACCTTGAGCTCCATGGTGCTGGGCTCATCACAGACGATGATACCGCGTGGATGCAACTGCAGGGCTGAGATGGTCCACAGATGATTGACGCACCCTTCAACGGCTGCCTGTAAGGCTTGTGCCTTGGCATGGCCAGTCACCAGGATCAGGATCTCTTCGGCATCTAACAGGGTTCCGACCCCCACGGTCAGCGCCAAGCGCGGTACTTGCGAAACATCATTGTCGAAGAAGCGGGCATTGGCGATACGGGTGTCTTCGGTCAGCGTCTTGATGCGGGTCCGCGAACTCAGCGAGGACGCAGGTTCATTGAAGGCGATGTGACCATCGTTGCCCACGCCGCCCATAAAGAGATGAATGCGACCATAGGCCTTGATTTTCTCTTCGTAGCGCTGGCACTCGGCGATTAAGTCTGTGGCATTGCCATCCAGGATGTTGATGTTTTGCCTGGGTATATCGATGTGATTGAAGAAGTTTTCGAACATGAAGCTGTGATAACTCTGCGGATGGGATTCTGCCAGGCCGACATATTCATCCATGTTAAAGGTCACCACATTCGCGAAGCTGATCTCTCCTTGCTGATGCAGTTCAATCAGGCGGCGATAGGTGTTCAGTGGTGTGCCGCCAGTCGGTAGCCCGAGTATGAAGGGACGCTCAGGTGTCGGTGCAAATTGATTGATGCGATCGACGATATAACGAGCAGACCAATAGCCAACATGGGCGGATTGTTTGAGAGGGATCAGACGCATCGAAGTCTCCTTGTAAAACTCAGTGACGCTACAACTTAATTTACATTCTGAATCAAGGTGTGCAAATCAACCAGTCATTTGTCACGCAAAATCCATTTATGGTGACGAGTGTCACGGTTGCAAGCAATGTTGTTTTTCGCTGAAAAATAACTGTTCTAGACTCTATTCATCAGCTCGCTACTGACCTTCCGGTCGCGAGCAGTGAGATACCAAGCCTGATGTGTGAACGCTCGATGCGATGATGGACCATGCGGATGGCTCTGGTTCAAGGTTGAACCAGAGTCCTCTGTGCCCCAGGTTTTCGTCTTGGGGGGATATCGACGCGAGCGGCATACAGGTTGACATGGGTTGTGAATCAAGTTGGGTCGGCGCTGGGTTGCTGCTGACGAAATTCACTGAAAAACTAGGAGCAGAACGTGAATATTCTCGGTTACTTACAAAAAGTAGGGCGAGCCTTGATGGTGCCTGTGGCGACGTTGCCAGCAGCCGCGATCCTGATGGGGGTGGGGTACTGGATCGATCCGGTCGCGTGGGGGGGGAATAGTGCCCTGGCCGCGTTTTTCATCAAGTCTGGCGGGGCCATAATTGACAATATGTCGATGCTCTTTGCCGTCGGTGTGGCCTATGGCATGTCCAAAGATAAGGATGGTGCTGCGGCATTGGCGGGCTTTGTCGGTTTCCTCGTGCTGACAACGCTCTGCTCGCCGGGTGCCGTGGCCCAAATAATGGGTCTGGCTCCTGCTGATGTTCCGGTGGCATTCACCAAAATTCAAAACCAGTTTGTCGGGATCCTGACCGGGATTATTGCCGCCGAACTGTATAACCGCTTCAGTAGTGTCGAGTTACACAAGACATTGGCATTCTTTAGTGGTCGTCGATTGGTACCAATTCTGACGTCGTTTGCCATGATCCCGTTGGCCTTTGTGTTGATGTATATCTGGCCGGTGATCTATGGCGGTCTGGTCAGTTTCGGCGAGCAGATCCAGGGGATGGGGGCCGCGGGGGCCGGTATTTATGCCTTCTTTAACCGCTTGCTGATCCCGATTGGTCTGCACCACGCGCTCAACTCGGTGTTCTGGTTTGATGTGGCGGGTATCAATGACGTACCAAACTTTATCGGGGGTGCCAAATCACTGGCCGAAGGTAAGGCGGTGATTGGTATCACGGGTATGTATCAGGCGGGTTTCTTCCCCATCATGATGTTTGGTCTGCCGGGCGCTGCCTTGGCGATTTACCAGACCTCCAAGGCCAAGAATAAAGAGAAGGTTGCCTCCATCATGATCGCCGCCGCGTTCTCGGCCTTCTTTACCGGGGTGACCGAGCCGTTGGAGTTTGCCTTCATGTTCGTGGCGCCGCTGCTCTATGTGTTGCACGCCCTGCTGACCGGCATTTCGGTATTCATTGCTGCTTCCATGCACTGGATTGCTGGCTTTGGCTTCAGTGCAGGCCTCGTGGATATGGTGCTCTCCTCCCACAATCCACTGGCGATACAGTGGTACATGTTGCTGCTGCAAGGTGTTGCTTTCTTCTTCATCTATTACTTCGTGTTCCGCCTGGTCATCGTTCGTTTCAACCTGAAAACCCCGGGTCGAGAAGACGATGACGAGGTTTCCGCAAACGAGTCGCCAGTGGTTCAGACTTCAGATCGGACCCTGCTGGCCAAGCAGTACCTCAAGGCGCTGGGTGGCCATGACAATCTGTTGACCATTGATGCCTGTATCACCCGCTTGCGCTTGACGCTTAAGGATCGCTCCGTGGTCAGTGAGCGGGCGCTGAAATCGCTTGGCGCGGCGGGGGTAGTGAAACTGGGTGAGAATAACTTGCAAGTTGTGCTGGGCCCTCTGGCGGAGATTATCGCCGGTGAGATGAAACGAATTCCGAATGGCACCGATTTGAGTGATGTTGCGTTACCGAACTAAACATCGGCCGAACAGCGTGATGTGGTGATTTTTAGTGGTTACTCGTTTTTCACCCCGCTTCGGCGGGGTTTTTTCGTCTGGCAACTTCGCTTTCCCGCCGATAAATACCTTGAGTGACACCGAGGATTCATGGAACATAAGCGGTTATCACGCAGTTGTAGCTATTATCTCTTGAGGTGAGTGAATGACTCAGGCGGAGCATCGCCCCAGCAATTTTATTCGTCAGATCATCGATGAAGATCTGGCGAGCGGCAAACACAGCAGTATTGCGACCCGGTTTCCACCGGAGCCGAATGGCTATTTGCATATCGGTCATGCCAAGTCCATCTGTCTGAACTTTGGCATCGCGCAAGATTATCAGGGCACCTGTAACCTGCGCTTTGACGACACCAACCCGGCCAAAGAAGAGGTCGAGTATGTGGAGTCGATCCAGCGCGACGTTCAGTGGTTGGGCTTCCAGTGGAGTGGTGACGTGCGTTACTCCTCCGATTACTTCGGCAAGCTGTATGGTTATGCCATCGAGCTTATCGAAAAAGGTTTGGCCTATGTCGATGAGCTGTCAGCCGATGAAATCCGCGAATACCGCGGTACCTTGACCAGCCCTGGCAAGAACAGCCCGTATCGTGATCGCAGCGTCGAAGAGAACCTGGCGCTGTTCGAGAAGATGCGCAGCGGTGGTTTCAAGGAAGGCGAGGCCTGCCTGCGCGCCAAGATTGATATGGCTTCTTCCTTCATTGTCATGCGCGATCCGGTGATCTACCGCGTCAAGTTTGCCGAGCATCACCAGACCGGTGACACCTGGTGCATCTATCCGATGTACGACTTTACCCACTGTATTTCGGACGCCCTGGAGGGGATCACCCACTCCATCTGTACGCTGGAATTCCAGGACAATCGTCGCCTGTATGATTGGGTTCTCGACAACATCTCTATCGATTGTCATCCGCGCCAATACGAGTTCAGCCGTTTGAACCTCGAATACAGCATCATGTCCAAGCGCAAGCTGAACCTGCTGGTCACCGAACAAGTGGTCGAAGGGTGGGATGATCCG
>JAYRLO010000141.1:0-7472 GCA_041905215.1 Aeromonadaceae bacterium | reverse complement strand
AGGCGGTCACGCCATCGTTGAAGGCCTGGCGGGCGAAGGCGACGCGGTTTTCGGTCGCCGTCAGCTCTTCAAATAGCTGGCGAATGTTTTCGTTGGCCTTGAGATCCGGATAGGCTTCCAGTTGAACATTGAGTCCGCCCAGCGCCTGAGTCAGACGACTCTCGGCTTGACCTAGCTGCTGGATGGCTCCCGAGTCTGACGGGTGCCGACTGGCGGCCTGCAACAGGGTATTGGCCACATTGCGTGCCTCGATCACCGCGGTGAGGGTGTTATTTTCGTGTTTCAGGTAACCTTTAACGGTTTCGACCAGATTCGGGATCAGATCATAGCGTCGACGTAACTGAACCTCGATCTGTGCAAAGCCATTTTCATACTGGGCCTTCAGGGCGACCAGCTGGTTGAAAATTTGGATCAGCCAGATCACGAGGCCGGATACCAACAGCAGTAAGACGAACAGTACCATCATGGACCGACTCCTTGTCGTGAGATGGAGAGTAGGGGCGACCAGTCCGGCCAACAGGCCGGGCTGGTCCAGTAAGTATCTGATCTGAAGTGGCCATGACGCCAGTCAGAAACAACCTCTAGTTGCCGAGACCCTGGCCGGCAAATTTCTTGTTGATGAGTTCGATCTTGTAACCGTCCGGATCGACGACGAAGGCGATCTCGGTGGTGCCACCCATGACAGGTCCCGGCTCCCGGGTGATGGTGCCGCCCGCAGCCCGAATGGCCTCGCAGGTTGCATAGATGTCTTCAGCTTCCAGGGCGATGTGGCCATAGGCATTGCCCAGTTCATACTCGCTGATGCCCCAGTTGTAAGTTAGTTCGATCACGGCTTCGTCTTTTTCATCCCCGTAACCGACAAAGGCTAGCGTGTACTTGTACTCGGTATTTTCGCTCTGGCGCAGCAGTTTCATGCCGAGAATGCGGGTGTAGAAGTCCAAGGAGCGTTGCAGATCGCCGACGCGAAGCATGGTGTGCAGAATGCGCATGACAAAATCCTCTTGATAAGAAACTGGATCCAAGATGGCCGACTACGCGGTGAAAATCACCAGAGCGGACCACCGTGTGGCTGGGCGAGAATAGCATGATTGATCGGGGAGGCCATCACCTCAGCTGTGTCTCCGTATGGAAACTTGATGATGGTTCGCGATCTGCCAAGCGTCCAGAGTTCTAGCGCGTCGCTGCGGAGCGTCGGATCCCCAGCAGGGCACCACCGATGATCAAGACCCCGGCCACAACATGACGCAGACTCAGGCTCTCGCCATTGACCAGCACCAGAAACAGCGTGCTGAGCAGCGGTGTGAGATAGGCCAAGGCACCGATACGTCTGGGATCGCCTTCACGCAGGGCCAGATACCAGGTAATGAAGGCGGTGCCCATGGGGCCAACGGCCAGGCCGATGATCAGCAACCAGTCGCTGTTCGAGATCTGCGCCCATGGCAGCGGTCCCTCGCTAAGGCGCGCAATAGCCAGTGCCAGCAGACCGGAGCAGAGGCAACAGGCGCCGATGACGGGCGCCGGTGCCGATGGGAGTCGGCGCGAGAGCACGGAGTAGAAGCCCCAGGTCACGGCTGCCGCCAGAGCCAGCAGGTAACCTGGCAGATAGACCCATCGAGGCGCGAGGGTACCATCGACCATGACCAGCAGGGTGCCGATTAGTCCGAAGAGCCCGGCAAACAGATGCTGGCGGTGTAGCGGGTGGTTGCGCAGCAGCAAGGGGGTAAACAGGATGATCATCAAGGGCCATAGATAGTTGATCAGGTTGGCTTCGAGTACTGGCGCATGGCGGAAGGCACTAAATAGCAGCAGGTGATAGCCGAGAAAGGCAGTGATGGTCACCAGCCAGGTAATAAGCGGGGCGCGCCACTGGCGCCAGAAGGGAACTGCGCCGAGCCCGCAGAAGAATAAAACCAGTCCAACCAGGACCAGCGGCGACACCGAGGTGATACGCGAGGTCAGCGTGGCCAGTGTTGACCACAGCAGTATGGTCAACAGGGCCATGGTGGTGGAGGTATCCAGCCAGCTGCTGGGCTGTTTGTGAGACGGCATGATGCAAAACTCCTGAATATCAATCGGTCAGACAGGCGGGATCAAATTGGTAATCTCCTGCCAGCCAACCGAGCAACTCCGCGATGGCAGGCTGGTCGGCAAAGGGGCGATAACGCTGCTGTAACTGCTGAATGTCGCTGGCTAACATCTGAGCCAGCCCCACATCGGCCAGCAGCGGTAGGTCGCGGCTCATCAGGCTGGCAAGTTCAGTACCCAACTCGCCTTCGGCGACTTGCTGCCAGATTGCATCCACCTGATAGCTGTCTGCCAACTGATAGCTCAGCGGCAGTGACGCTAGTGGCAATCGGCTCAACAGGGCTTGTTTCATCGGATTGATGGCTTGACCGGCTAGATAATCGAGCAACTGCGGCGGGCGGTTGGCAAAAGGGCGCAGATGCAGGAAGTTGCAGGCCCGTTTACCGTCGTTGACCGGGTAGTTATCCCACAAAAAGGGTTTTCGCTTGAGGGTGTCGGCCACCCAGCTTAGATGCTCGAGTGGGTAACTCGACGAGCAAACCTTGGGGCCGGTCCAGAACAGATCGAACTGCGCATCTAGACCGGCACCCAGCTCGGGCCAATAATTGGCAGGCATGGCGCCGAATACCTGCTCGAGGATTGGATCCGTGCTGTAGAAGCTCGGGCAGAAGATCAACTTTCGTGCCCGGGTATGAGCGGCGATATCATGGGCGATGGTCAGTTGCAAACTGGCCAGTGCCGGCGTATCGCTAGGCATGTCATCAAACAGTACCGCCAGAATATCGGGAGCCAGCTCGTCATCGATCAGTTTGACTTTGGCGAGCAACTGGTCGCGTTGACGAGGGTAGTCATGATGGGCGCCTAGCGGCGTCAGCCCGACGCCAAAGGCCAGACCGGCGGCGCGGTAGCAGCCGGCCAGCTTTTTCAGTTGGTCAAGATGAGCCGCCGGCCAGGGGCGCTGCCAGTGGCGGCGCAGATAGCCATCATCTTTCGGGGCATAAATATAGAAGCCATACCCGTGACGGCAGAGCCAGGAAGCATAATCCTGACGCTGCTGCCATGACCAGCTCTTGCCAAAAAAGCCCTCGATGAGACCCAGTTCACGCCACTGACGATTGCTCACTCCCGCGGAATTATCGGAAGGGGCGCCGGTAGGCGGAACGGTATCAACTATCATGGTCATGGGGCTCTCGTAAACGGCTGTTGCTGATTCGTAAAAGAGCGCCACTTTAACAAACTGCCCTGCGATTGTCTCACCACGACATGGCTGATTGCACCCGGGTTGAGTTGGCGAAATTAAGAACAATCGACACAATTTGACCGCTTTTTTGTTGTAAAAATGCGAATCAGACAACTTCGTTAGGTCGGGGATGTCTCGACTAGCCCAGATGGCATCGCTATAATGCCGCGTCATTTTATGTATCGAGGGAAGACAGGTTTGTCTTCAAACGAGGATGAGGTCGGCGCTGGTCGCCTGGCTGCGTCTGAGGAGCAGGGGAGTCTCCCTGCGTGCTGAGTTGAACGAGGTAAAAGAATGCAAGTTTCTGTAGAGACGACCCAAGGCCTTGAGCGCCGTCTTACCATCACAGTACCGGCTGAGAAAGTAGAGAAAGAAGTCAACGCTCGTCTGGCTCAACTGGCCAAGACCCGTCGCATCGACGGTTTCCGTCCTGGCAAGGCACCGATGGCTGTGATCAAAAAAATGTACGGTCAGATGGTTGTCGCTGATGCTGCTGATGCCCTGATCCAACGTCACTTCATCGAAGCCGTCGTCAGCCAGAAGCTGAGCCCGGCCGGTGCACCGACCGTTACCCCGAACGAACTGCAAGCTGGCAAGGACTTCGTCTTTACCGCCAGCTTCGAAGTTTACCCGGAGATCGAAATCAAGAATCTGGATGCCATCCAGATCGAGAAGCCGGTTGCTTCCGTACAGGATGCCGATCTGGACAAGATGATCGACACTCTGCGTAAGCAACATGCAACCTGGAGTGATGTTGATGCTCCGGCTGCTGCCGAACTGCGTGTCAACATGGACTTCACCGGCTCTATCGACGGTGTTGAGTTCGAAGGTGGCAAGGCTGAAAACTTCGCCCTGGTTCTGGGTGCTGGCCGCATGATCCCTGGTTTTGAAGAGGGTCTGCTCGGCAAGAAGGCAGGTGAGTCATTCGAAATTGACGTGACTTTCCCGGCTGACTACCACGCTGAAAACCTGAAGGGCAAGGCTGCCAAGTTTGCCATCACCCTGCACAAGGTCGAGCAACAAGTCCTGCCTGAGCTGACTGCCGATTTCGTCAAGCGCTTCGGTGTTGAAGATGGTTCCATCGATGCTCTGCGCACCGAAGTTCGCAAGAACATGGACCGCGAACTGACCCAGGCTCTGAAGAATGCGGTCAAGGAACAGGCCCTGCAAGGTCTGCTTGAAAACAACGAAATCTCTGTGCCGAAGGCTGCCATTGACCAAGAGATCGATGCTCTGCGTCAACAAGCCATGCAACGCTTCGGCGGTGCACAACAAGCCAAGAACCTGCCACAACTGCCAGCCGAGCTGTTCCAAGAACAAGCCGAACGTCGTGTGCGCATCGGTCTGCTGTTGGGTGAAGTGATTCGTGCCAACGACATCAAGGCTGACGATGCCCGCGTGAAGAGCATCATCGAGTCCATGGCTACCGCCTACGAAGATCCGCAGGAAGTCGTTGAGTACTACCTGAAGAACGAACAACTGTTGAACAACATCCGCAACCTGGCTGTTGAAGAGCAAGCAGTTGAACTGATCATGTCGAAGGCAAAGGTTACCGAGAAGGCTGTCTCCTTCGATGACGTAATCAACAAAGCGTCTGCCGCTGCCTGATTCGATTTGACGCCATCACAAACTTGATGCGTATAATGGCCCGTGTGATTTCACTCGGGCCTTTTTACTTTAGGAACATCATCTTATGAATAAACTGATCCAGGACTCTCTTACTCCTTCCATGAACTCCCTGGTACCCATAGTGGTGGAACAGACGGCCAAGGGTGAGCGTTCATATGATATCTACTCCCGCTTGCTCAAAGAGCGTGTCATTTTCCTGACTGGTCAGGTTGAAGATTACATGGCCAATCTGGTCGTGGCGCAACTGCTGTTCCTGGAATCGGAAAATCCGGAAAAAGACATCTACCTGTATATCAACTCCCCAGGTGGCTCGGTTACCGCGGGCATGTCCATCTATGACACCATGCAGTTTATCAAGCCGGATGTCAGCACCGTCTGTATGGGGCAGGCCTGCTCCATGGGGGCCTTCCTGTTGGCCGGTGGTGCCAAGGAGAAGCGCTTTGTACTGCCGCACTCCCGCGTGATGATTCATCAGCCGTTGGGTGGCTTCCAGGGCCAGGCGTCGGATATCCAGATCCATGCGATGGAGATCCTGAAGATCAAGCAAACGCTCAACGAGCGCCTGGCTTTCCATACTGGTCAACCGCTGGAGCGGATTGAGCGCGACACCGATCGCGATAACTTCATGTCGGCCGAACAGGCGGTGGAGTACGGGATTGTTGATGCAGTCCTCACCAAGCGGGACTGACACACGCGGCGGCCTGTTATACACTGACTATCGGTTCGGAGGCCGCCGTCTCCGGTTTTTTGATTTGAGGTTTATGAATGACAGATAAACGCAAAGGTGAAGGCGACCACGGCAAGTTGCTGTACTGCTCGTTTTGCGGGAAGAGTCAGCATGAAGTACGTAAACTGATCGCCGGTCCGTCGGTCTACATTTGCGATGAATGCGTGGATTTGTGTAACGACATCATCAGTGAAGAGATCCGTGAGATCATGCCGCGCAAGGATGAACGCTCCTTGCCGACTCCCCACGAGATCCGTGCTCATCTGGATGACTATGTCATCGGTCAGGAGCATGCGAAGAAGGTGTTGGCGGTAGCGGTTTACAACCACTATAAGCGTCTGCGCAGTGGTTATGCGGCTGATGGCGTCGAGTTGGGTAAATCCAACATCCTGCTGATCGGCCCGACGGGTAGTGGCAAGACTTTGCTGGCCGAGACACTGGCTCGTCTGCTGGATGTCCCCTTTACCATGGCCGATGCGACCACGCTGACCGAAGCGGGTTATGTCGGTGAAGATGTCGAGAACATTATCCAGAAGTTGCTGCAAAAGTGCGACTACGACATCGAAAAGGCCCAGCGCGGCATCGTCTACATCGATGAAATCGACAAGATTTCACGGAAGTCTGAAAATCCGTCCATCACCCGGGATGTCTCTGGTGAAGGGGTGCAGCAGGCTCTATTGAAGCTGATTGAAGGGACCATAGCATCCGTTCCACCGCAGGGGGGGCGTAAGCACCCGCAACAGGAGTTTTTGCAGGTCGATACCTCCAAGATCCTGTTCATCTGCGGCGGTGCCTTTGCCGGTCTGGACAAGGTGATCGAACAGCGCTCCGCCAAGGGGACTGGCATCGGCTTCAAGGCCGATGTGAAGTCTAAAGAGAAGCCAGTCAGTCTGACGGAGTCTTTTGCCAAGGTTGAGCCGGAAGATCTGGTCAAGTATGGCCTGATCCCCGAGTTCATCGGTCGTCTGCCTGTATTGGCGACACTGACCGAGTTGGATGAGTCGGCGCTGATCCAGATCCTGACTTCCCCCAAGAACGCCTTGACCAAGCAGTTTCAGGCACTGTTCAAGCTCGAAGGTGTCGAGCTGGAGTTCCGTGACGAGGCTCTGCGCGCCATTGCGGCGAAGGCCATGGAGCGGAAGACGGGGGCTCGTGGTTTGCGCTCCATCGTCGAAGGTGTGTTGCTCGATTCCATGTACGATCTGCCATCCCAACAGGATGTGGTGAAGGTTGTCGTCGATGAAGGGGTGATCAAGGGCGAATCGCAGCCTCTGCTCATCTACGGCAATACCGAGCGTCAGGCTGTTTCTGGTGATTAATTGCTTGATTTATAAGCAACTGGAAGGGGCAATGTGCCCCTTTCGTTTTTTTTGCCGTCTGAACAATTGAATCTGCGTTGAGCGCCCCCATATACTCTCGAAGTTGCTTTACCTGAAGGCGTTATGCCAAGAGAAAAGAATATGAATCTTGAGCGTTCTGAACGCGTTGTTATTCCCGTACTCCCACTGCGTGATGTGGTGGTTTACCCGCACATGGTTATCCCGCTGTTTGTCGGGCGCGAAAAGTCTATTCGCTGCCTGGAAGCGGCCATGGAGCAGGAAAAGCGCATTTTGTTGGTTGCCCAGAAGGAAGCGGCCACCGATGAGCCCGCTTTTGATGACCTCTACCGAGTGGGCACCATTGCCAACATTCTTCAACTGTTGAAGCTGCCTGACGGTACGGTCAAGGTTCTGGTTGAAGGCGCACAGCGCGCCGAACTGGAGCAGTTTACCGAAGAGGGTAGTTTCTTCGTGGGCGAGGCCCGCCTGTGTGAATCGATCGCGATTGCCGAGAAGGAAGAGGAAGTCCTCG
>JAYRLO010000140.1:0-7483 GCA_041905215.1 Aeromonadaceae bacterium | reverse complement strand
AGGCGCCGCGGAAGGTCAGCTCGGCCACATCATCAAGACGGCTCTGATCGATACTGGTCACCAACAGCGGATGACGAGCCCCCTGTCCGACGGTCTTGATCGCCGCCGCCTGCCAGCCATCGATCTTCAATTCGCTCGCCATCTGCCGAGCCTTGCCCTTGACGGCCTGGCGTACCGCCAGCGCCAGACGCGCCGCCGTCTGGGTGATCTCTTCGCCCAGGATCACGATGGCATCGTGCTCTTCGACTTCCCGCAGCGTGGCCAAAGGCACGCCACTTTCGCGCTGAATGTGCTGCATGCGATGCAGACAGGCCCACTCCCGCAGTTCGATGCCACTGTAGAAATTCTCCTGCCCGACCAGCTCCCGCAAGGCAAAGTTGCTCTCGAGGCTGGCGCGCGGTGAGCCAATCCCGATGAGGTTGTCACAGCGGCGCAATACATCGGAGAGGCGCTGCAGGGTCTCATCGGTCGCCAGCAATTCACGCTGCGGCAGGGATGGATCCTTGCGCCACGAGGGCTGCCGCGGACGATCGTCGGCGTTGACATAGCCATAGCCGAAACGCCCCCGATCGCAGAGGAAATAGCGGTTTACCGCGCCATTGAAGCGGTTCTCGATGCGGCGCAGCTCGCCATAGCGTTCGCCCGGACTGATATTGCAGCCCAGCGCACACTGCTGGCAGATGCTCGGAGCAAACTGCATGTCCCATTTGCGATTAAAGCGTGCCGAGTGGGTCTTATCGGTGAATACGCCGGTGGGACAGACCTCCACCAGATTGCCGGAAAACTCACTCTCCAGGGTGCCGTCGGTCACGCGACCAAAATAGACGTTATCGTGGGCCCCGTAGACGCCCAGATCCTCGCCATCGGCATAATCCTTGTAGAAGCGCACGCAGCGATAGCAGGCGATGCAACGATTCATTTCGTGAGCGATGAAAGGCCCCAACTCCTGGTTCTTGTGGGTCCGTTTGGTAAACCGATAGCGACGGCTGTTATGACCGGACATCACCGTCATGTCCTGCAGGTGGCACGCGCCCCCCTCCTCGCACACCGGACAGTCGTGGGGGTGGTTGGTCATCAACCACTCCACCACGTTCTTGCGGAACGCCTTGGCCTCTTCATCGTCAATCGAGATGTAGGTGCCATCACTGGCCGGTGTCATGCAGGACATCACCAGGCGACCTCGTTTATCGTCGGCATTCTGGTACTGCTTGACCGCGCACTGCCGACAGGCCCCCACGCTGCCCAGCGCCGGATGCCAGCAAAAATAGGGCACATCCAATCCCAACGACAGACAAGCCTGCAGCAGATTGTCCGCGCCATCGACCTCGTACTCTTTGCCGTCTACATGAATCGTGGCCATAACAACTTAGATCCCTTGTTCGATTGGCTTGGGCAACAGACCCAAACCATGAGTCCAATCGGTTACCAACGCTGCGCCAGCAGGTTGGGTTGAATACCGGTCACCACACGGGTGTTATCCGTCGGCGTCGAATTGATGCCCGCCTCAAACTCGCTGCGAAAATACTTGATGGCACTCTGCAAGGGCTCGACGGCCCCCGGGGCATGGGCGCAGAAAGTCTTGCCCGGCCCGAGATCCCGGCACAGCTGCTCCAGCGTCTCGATATCGCCCACTTGCCCCTCTCCGCGCTCCAGAGCCCGCAAGATCTTGAGACTCCAGGGCAGACCATCGCGGCAGGGCGTACACCAGCCGCAGGACTCGCGGGTGAAGAACTCCTCAAGATTGCGCGTCAAAGCCACCATGTTGACGGTGTGATCGACCGCCATCGCCAAGGCGGTCCCCAGGCGGCTGCCCGCTTTACCGATGGAATCAAAATCCATCGGCAGATCCAGATGTTGTGCGGTGAGAAAATCGGTTCCCGCGCCGCCGGGTTGCCAGGCCTTGAGAGTCAAACCGTCCTGCATGCCACCGGCGTACTCCTCGAGGATCTCGCGGGCCGTGGTGCCGAAGGGCAGCTCCCACAATCCGGGGCGTTTCACCCGGCCGGAAAATCCCATCAGCTTGGTGCCCTGATCCGAACTCTTGCCCTGATTGAGCCTCTTGTACCACTCCGCCCCATGCAGCACGATGGCCGGAATATTGTTGAGGGTCTCGACGTTGTTGACGCAGGTGGGTTTCCCCCAGGCGCCAACCACCGCCGGGAATGGTGGTTTGGCCCGCGGGTTGGCGCGCCGCCCCTCCAATGAGTTGATGAGTGCGGTCTCTTCACCGCAGATGTAGCGCCCGGCACCGGTGTGCACAAATAACTCCAGATTGAAGCCGGTGCCGAGGATGTTTTTCCCGAGAAACCCGGCCGCCTCCGCCTCACGAATGGCACGCCGCAGCCGCTCGGCCGCCACCACATATTCGCCGCGCAAGAAGATGTAGCCGCGGTAGGTCTGTAACGCCCAGGCGGCCAGGATCATCCCCTCGATCAGCTGATGAGGCAGTTGCTCCATCAGCAGGCGATCCTTGTAGGTGCCAGGCTCCATCTCGTCGGCATTGCACAACAGATACTTGCGATCAAACTTCGGGTCCATCGGCATCAGGCCCCACTTCACCCCGGTGGGGAAACCAGCCCCACCGCGGCCGCGTAGGCATGAATCCTTGACCGTCTGGGTCACGTCACCAGGTGACATGCTGCGATAGGCTTTTTCAACGGCGGCATAGCCCCCTTGCGCCCGATATTCGTCGAGCCAGACGGGAGCGGAGTCGGCACGCAACCGCCAGGTCAGAGGATGAGTCTCAGCCGTCAGGATCATGGGTAAGCCTCCAGTAAACGGGTCAGCTCGGCAGGCGTGAGCTGCTCACCGCTGCCGAATGCATGGGTGTCGTCATCAATCATCAGCGTCGGCCCCTTATCGCAGTTGCCCAGGCAACAGACGGGCAGCAGGGTGAAACGACCGTCCGCCGTCGTTTGTCCCAGACCGATCCCCAGTTGATTCTGGAGTGCCTGCAGCACCGAGGTGTACCCGGTGATGAAGCAGACCACGCTGTCACACAGGCGGATCACATGCCGTCCGACGGGTTGACGAAAGATCTGGCTGTAGAAGGTGGCGACCCCCTCCACATCGCTGGCCGGGATCCCCAGCACCTCGGCAATGGCCGCAATGGCGCCATCTGGTACCCAGCCACGCCCCTGCTGCACGATCTTGAGCGCCTCAATCGTTGCGGCGCGTGCATCCTCGTAATGGCACTTCTCATGCTCGATGGCATGACGTTCGGCAGCCGTCAGCTGAAAGTCGGTCGCAGTTTCCGAACTGCCACCACACCGACCTGCTTGACCCTGTTCTGAATGACACTGGCAATGCTGAGTCATAATTAGCGATCCACATCCGACATAACAAAATCGATACTGCCCAGATAGACGATGAGATCCGAGACCATGCTGCCGCGGATCACCGAGGGGATCTGCTGCAGATGGGCAAAGCTGGGAGTGCGTATCCGCGTGCGGTAGCTCATGGTGCTACCGTCGCTGGTTAGGTAATAACTGTTGGCACCCTTGGTGGCCTCAATCATCTGAAACGACTCGGCCGCCGGCATCACGGGCCCCCACGAGACCTGCAGGAAATGGTTGATCAGGGTGTCGATGTGCTGCAGCGTGCGTTCTTTGGGCGGCGGCGTGGTCAGCGGATGGTCGGCCTTGAACGGTCCGAACGGCATCTGATTGACACACTGCTGGATGATTCTCAGGCTCTGGCGGATCTCCTCCACCCGCACCATGGCCCGATCGTAGGCATCGCCATTGGCACCCACCGGCACCTCGAACTCGAAGTTTTCGTAACCGGAATAGGGGCGCCATTTGCGCAAGTCAAAATTCAGCCCAGTGGCGCGCAACCCGGCCCCGGTCACCCCCCAGCTCAGCGCCTCGGCGGTGCTATAGGCCGCCACACCGACGGTACGCCCCTTGAGGATGCTGTTTTCCAGCGCCGCCTTGACGTATTCATTGAGCCGCTTGGGGAGCCAATCCAGCAGATTCTCCTGCACCAACCGCTGCCAGCCCACCGGCAGATCGTGAGCCACACCACCGATGCGAAACCAGGCTGGATGCATGCGAGCGCCGGTAATTGCCTCGATGATGGTGTAAATCTTCTGCCGATCGGTGAAGGCGAAGAACACCGGCGACATGGCGCCGACGTCTTGAATGTAGGTTCCCAGAAACAGCAGGTGACTGTTGATGCGAAACAGCTCCGAGAGCATGACGCGGATGACCTTGACGCGCTCGGGCACCTCGATGCCAGCCAGTTTCTCCACTGCCAGCACATAGGGCAGATTGTTCATGACCCCGCCCAGGTACTCCACCCGATCGGTATAGGGAATGTAGCTGTGCCAGGACTGGCGCTCCCCCATCTTCTCGGCGCCCCGGTGGTGGTAGCCGATATCGGGGACGCAGTCGAGAACCTCTTCGCCATTCAACTGCAATACGATCCGAAATGCGCCATGGGCCGAGGGGTGATTAGGGCCCAGGTTGAGGAACATGTAATCCTCATACTCACTGCCCCGCCGCATGCCCCACTCTTCGGGCTTGAAGCGCAGCGCCTCCTGCTCCAGATCCTGTTTGGCCACATCCAGCATGAAGGGGTCAAATTCGGTAGCCCGCGCCGGATAATCCTTGCGCAGCGGGTGCCCTTGCCAACTCTTGGGCATCATGATGCGCGTCAGATGTGGGTGACCATCGAAGCGGATCCCCAGCAGATCCCAGACTTCGCGCTCATACCAGTTGGCGTTGGGGAACACAGAGGTTGCCGTCGGCAGCCGCAGATCATCCTCCTGCAGCGCCACCTTCAGCATCACATCGCTGTTTCGTTCGATGGATAGCAGGTGGTAGAACACCGTATAGTCGGCGGGCGGTAGCCCCTCGCGGTGGCTACGCAACCGTTCGTCAACCCCATGCAGGTCATAGAGCATCACATAGGGCTTGGGCAGCGACTGCAAAAAACTCAGGACCGCAAGGATCCGTTCGCGGGGGATCCAGAGGACCGGGATCCCCATTCGGGTCGCTTGCACGACCAGGTGCTCGTCACCGAAGTGGGCTCGCAGCTCGCGCACCACCTCACTAGAACCGTGATCCTGGCAATGCCAGTTCTGCATCTGGTCGTTGACTGGAAATTGATTGGTCAGTTTCATCGCGGGATCCTAAATCTCATCCGGGGAGCGTAAGTTCGTGACGGCAATCCGCTCACCCCGTTTACGCTCGCGCTCAGAGTCCATTTGTGGTCGGTAAACCCCCTGGTCACCAACCACCCAGGACAGTGGCCGCCGCTCCTTACCAATGGAGTCCTGGAGCAGCAATAACGCCTGCAAGAAGGCCTCCGGCCGCGGTGGGCAACCCGGTATATAGACATCAACCGGCAAGAACTTATCGATCCCCTGCACCACCGAGTAGATGTCATACATGCCGCCCGAATTGGCACAAGCCCCCATCGAGATCACCCACTTGGGCTCCAGCATCTGTTCATACAGACGCTGGATCACCGGGGCCATCTTGATGAAGGGGGTTCCGGCAATCACCATGAAATCGGCCTGCCGGGGCGACGCCCGAATAACCTCGGCGCCAAAGCGGGCCACATCATGGGGCGCGGTGAAGGCCGTGGTCATCTCGACATAGCAGCAAGAGATCCCGAAGTTATAGGGCCACAACGAGTTCTTGCGCCCCCAGTTGACCGAGTTGTGCAGAACATCGGCCAGGCGGCCCATCAGGATGCCTCGCTCCGCCTGCTGGAGTAGCGGATCGGCGACCGTTTGCGGCTGCTCAAGCGGATAGCGATCGTGGTGAGCATCGGGATCGATCCGGGTCAGTGAATACTTCATGGCATACCTCAAACGGATGGGGGTTGAGTACTGCTATCAGCGTCCGAGCGACGCGACCGGATTGGCGCCCAGTCCAGGGCACCGATCCGCCAAAGATAGATGAGCCCAACCAGTAGCAGAATGATGAAGGTGCAAGCCTCGGCAAAACCCAACCAGCCGGTTTCTCGAACCGATACCGACCAGGCAAACAGGTAGAGGGCTTCAACATCAAAGATGACGAAAAACATGGCGACCAAATAAAACTTGGCCGAGAAACGCAGACGGGCGGTACCGACCGATTCGACACCCGATTCAAAGGGCTTGTTCTTGGCTCGACCATACGCCCGGCCACCACAGACGGCAGCCAACCCAATCATGGTCAAGCAGATGGCGATGGCCGCCAGAATGTAGATGCCGAGTGCCCAGTGCTGGGCAACAACTTCTGCTGACATAACGTTGTCCTTAACCCGTTACGGGGCACAAACATCAAAAATCAGGAGCCAACGTCTGGCGCCCCTATTTCTCGGTTCATTAACGTATGCGAACAAAGCTGCATTTAATGTGATTGTTTTCAAGAAGCGTAACAATCTGGTTATCAAAATGTTACCACTCCGGACGGCGTCACATTTTTATGGCTATCGTTCGAGCTTAGGTCATAGCCAATCAGAACCCGATTAACTCGAAGCATAGGAGGTGAAACTGGTTATTTTGAGAGGCGGGCTAACAAAATTCAGCGACGACAGGCCATCGCTGTCACAAATCATGCGGTTGGATCGAAAGGGAGTGGAAACTCAGGCGTAGAGATCGACATGCAGCATCTGCTGCAGCTGTTCACGCTTTTGCTGAAGGGCGACGCTGTCGTAGGCAAACAGCGCCTTGTTCTGCCGCCCCGAGGGCTGATCATAACTGAGACGTTCGGCCTCTTCCTCGGCCCCCTCTTCCATCAACACCACCCCGCTGGAGGTCTGGCGCTGACTGGTGGTTTCAGCCACGGAGTCAGTCGGTTGGGGACGCTGCGGCAAAATAGAGCCCAGGCCGACGGCTGTCGACTGCTGTAGTGCGGGATCTAATGCACGAACGTCCATAGGGCTCTCCTGCAAATGAGTCGGTACGGGTCAATCGTACAGACGGGGCTTACTCGCTTAATTATTCTCTACCCGGCAATTTTTTCCAGGTTACTTTATCGCGTAAATAAGTCGGCGTTGCCAACTCGGCCGCCTGATAGTCGCCATTTTGCCAGCAGTTCAATGCTAACGGCAGCATATCCTCTGCCCAAGGCAACTGTTCTGTGTCCAATATCACGCGCTCTTGCAGCGGATCGAGAAGCGAAGCATAGGCCTGAAAGCCGGTTCCGATGGCAGCCCACCGCTCACCGACTAGCTCATCCAACAGTGCAGTTGCCTGCTGCAGTGCCGCGTCGGGTGCCAGCACCGACTCGGCAATCAGCGGCATCATGACGCCGTTTTGCAAGGAGAAAGCGCCAAAGTAGACCTCGTTCATCCGGGCATCAATGGCACAGAGCACATGCGTGACACCGAGGCGACGGTGGGCCCCCTGCGCCAGGGTTGCCAGGTTGGAGACGGCGATCAGCGGCTTATCAGCGCCGAATGCCAGCCCTTGTGCCACCCCGATCCCAATACGCACGCCAGTAAAAGAGCCTGGGCCCCGACCAAAGGCAATCGCGTCGAGATGAGA
>JAYRLO010000139.1:0-7530 GCA_041905215.1 Aeromonadaceae bacterium | reverse complement strand
ATAATACATATATTGCACGTTTGGGTTCGCAAGCCTTTCTATAATGGCTACTTGCATTTACAGCTAACCAGTGGTCATTTTTGACCTCATACTCTTTTATAATGTGTTCAGCCTCATTTTTATGATATTTCTTATTTAGAGAGTCGGTAAAATAACCTCGATATAAATTATCTCTACTTAAAGTGAGCCATACGATATCTTCTGGAGTTATTCTGTGCCCTTTATCAATTTTATCTATAAGTGACATTAAACGATTGTAATCGTTTTTCTCTATATAAAAATCTAAATCATATTTCTGTTTTAATTTTATTAGCTTTTGCTTTCTTATGTAATCAGGGTCTTTTTCAAGTGCTTTTTGTCGTTCTCTTTCAACTTTCCTTTGCAACTCATATTTCGCTTTTAATTCGAGCTGAAATTTTTCTTTTCTTGCTGCTTCTTCTTGTTTTTCTTTTTCAATAGTCTGAATTCTTATGACTTTTTCTTGCTTGGCTAACGACTTATATTCATCAAAATTTATCGTGCCATTAGCAAGTCGTTCTAGTGCTATAAATTTATTTTTAGCTAGGAAACGGCGAGATATCATAGAAGTCTTTGATATTTCTAATTCACCAAGAAAATTAGAAAGGCTTGTACAGGGAATAAGTGCACTAGCGATATCATCAACATGATATTTTTGTGCTAATTCTTTATGTTTATCAAAATTCATGTATGGTTCTCATTAATTACACACAACATTTTAGTTATGGGGCGCGCGGCTTTATGCGCGTCCCAGTGAGCGAAGCGAACGACTTAAACTTTTTGTTGTATGAACCACTCAGCTGGATTGAAACGCCGCTTCTGTGGCCAACTGGAATTTGGCTGTTGCTGCATGACTGAGAGCTGAAAGAAGAAACAACCATCGTCTTTTACGCTGCTGCGGTGCTGATTGGTCACGAAGAAACAACCTCGGTCGTAGCAGTTCACCTCGGACTTGAAACACCAGGCAGGTTGGCCGGAGCGGGGAGTCGAGGGTATGGACCCGAAACTTGTTACAACAGAGCTCTAATGCTCACCGCACTAATTGACGACAACTATTGCCGCCGCTGTTCACGACTAGAAATTCTGACCTTGGATTACATACAACAATTTATTGTCCGGCGCATGTCCTCGTTTGTGTGGAGATACGAGCGCCATAGTCTGGTGTTGTGTAGGGTACCTGAAGTATGGAACCCCCTGAAAGATCTGCTGTTGTGGAGTTTGATGTCGCATAGAACAGGTGAAAATGCGGAATATGTCTACATAGTCAGCAGTGGGACCTAATCGTGTTTATACTGGATGTATATACATACTGGAGGCCTCCCATGCGCAAACCTCATTCGCCATTTCTGGCTAGCATCTATGAGCAGATGCTGATGTTGCGTTATGCCATGGCAACGGTCGAAGCCTATCTGCACTGGATCAAGGCATTTATCCGTTTTCATCGAATGCGTCACCCCTCCGAACTGGCTGAGGCGGAGGTTCAACAATTCCTTTCTTATCTGGTTACCGAGCGACACGTGGCCGTAAAGACGCAGGCGCAGGCGTTGAATGCTTTGGTATTTCTCTATCGCACCATACTGCTGCGACCACTACAGCTAGAGATGCAATTTACACGCAGTCAGCGGCCACCGAAGTTGCCGACTGTTCTGACACAGAGCGAGGTCCGGGCCTTATTGTTAGCCATCCCGGTTCATCTGCGGCTGTTGGCTCAGCTTATGTATGGCAGTGGCCTCCGGTTGATGGAGGTGATGCGTCTGCGTGTCCACGACATTGATTTTAACTATCTGTGCGTCATGGTCTGGAATGGTAAAGGAGGCAAACACCGTCGTGTGACCTTGGCCTCTGAGCTGATTCCGGCGCTACGGGAACAGATTGCATACGTCCAGCGCTTTTATCTGGATGACTGCTTGAATGATATCTACGCCGGTGTTGCGTTACCCACGGCGCTGGCGCGTAAGTATCCAGCTGCGTGCAAGGAGTTGGGGTGGCATTACCTGTTTCCTGCATCCCATCTGAGTCGGGATCCGGTGGATGGCTCCTGGCGACGCCATCATCTGGATCCATCAACGATTCAGAAGGCCGTGCGGGTCTCGGCCAGACAGTTGCAGCTAGGTAAACCCGTGAGTTGTCATACCCTGAGGCACTCATTTGCTACGCATCTTTTGGCTCGCGGCGCCGATATTCGCACGGTACAGGAGCAGTTAGGTCATTCTGATGTTCGGACGACGCAAATCTATACCCACGTTTTGCAGCATGGTGCCAATGGGGTTCGCAGCCCCTTATCCGATCTCTGAGGCACTAGTTCCTCGTCGATACTAAATCGCGGGTAAGCTACCGCCACTAGGTTGCAGCCCCCAGATGCTGATTCCCTTCGTACTCTGGTTGTGATGAGTTGTATTGCTGAGCTTCTTCTTCCTGAAGACGCCCAGTTCATGTGCAAGCCATGCTACGGAATTAAGCTCCGTATGGAAATATCTTTTCCGGGGGAATTGTTAAAATGTGCGGTCAACCGGTGCGGCAGGGGAGCCTTATTTCTTGATTGCCACCGAGAGGCAGAGATTGGTCTGCTGGACGAAGTGGGTGAAGCTGAAATAATCCTCACGGCTCAGAGCCTGCCCTGAGTCGGCTCGGTCGCTATAGAATAGTCCAATGGATCGCTGATCCACGATGATGGGTGCGATGAAAAAGCCCTTGTTGCAGACGGCGGCTTTGAGCGCCGGGCTGATGAGGGCCGACCACTTAGGGTCATTGAGTGAGGTGATCCACTGCGGCTCTTGTTGGTTGAGCAGGTGGCTGAATAGGTTGTTGCTGGCGCTAATGTCGAGGGTGAAACGAGACTTCAACAGATCGCCGTTTTTGCCGGTGACGAAGCGCGGGATCAGGCGGTTTTTTTCCCGGTTGAGCATCAGCACCAAGACTCTGTCCATGCCGATCCCGCGATAAATACCTTCCAGCGCCGTGTGGATCATCAAGTTGATATCGGCCTTTTCCAGGGTAAGAAAGGTCAGTTCGCGCAACATGCGCAGTTGTAGTGACTCGCTGGATTCGGCGGGGACGGCGGGCACTTCGTTTTCGGGTTGCAACAGTGTGTTGGTGCCCTTGTCCAGATAGGGGGTCAGCATGCGTGCTCCATAGGCATTGACCAGGCGAACTGCCTCATAGTTGCACCGCTTGATGGCCTGTTTGACCATGCTGACATCTTGTCCCATCACCTTGGCCAGCGCGTTGAGCCCTTGTTGGAGTTGGGCCTGCGTCGTTTGCGGATCCATGATCAAGGCACTGAAGCGGTTTGCCTGATCGATGGCTTGTACCTCGGGCGTTCGACGATCGGGATCCTGGAGGGATGCGATCAGCAGTTTGCCCATGCGCCAGGAGCTGGCGAGTCCAATGCTGAGTTTGTTGAAGCTGGTCCCGAGGGTTTCTCGTACCAATTCGTCATGTTGGGTGGCTGGAGCGTTTCTGAGTTTTTCATCCAGCTCTTCGGCCAGTGGCCCTCCCAGGCTCCAGAAGGCACTCTCACCCAAATTGTGTAGCAGGGCGGCAATAAAAGCCTCTTCCCGGGTATCTTCATCATGCTCGGCCAGCAGCATCTTGGTCAGCATGCCGGCATGGAAGGATTGCGCCATCAGCCGCATCAGTCGATCGTAGACAGCTTGGCTAATGTCTCTATTTTTCAACAGACTATCGACCAATGTGGCGGTGATGCAGATGTGTTTGAGGGCATTGAAGCCGAGTAATACGGCGGCCCGACTCATGGTCGTCACCTGGTTGCCGCTGCGGCTATAGGTGACACTGTTGGCTACGCGCAGGATCCGGGTGGTCAGGCCATGGTCGTGAAGTACAGATTGCCCAAGATTGGCCAGTGAGGCCGTATCGTCCTTGGCCATCTGCTCAAGCATGCGAACGGTCGAGCAGAGTGCAGGCATCTCCTTGGTGCTGATGCGTTCGACCCAGGCATCGGTTCCGCGGGTAGACAGACTGGCCATAACAACTGCTCGGTGATGGACATGCTCTAAGCATAGTGAGCAATGGAACAATATAGGTAGTTGATTTTTAAGCTGCGATAGGGATCCCGGTTCGGTACTGGGCGTTACCGCTGAATTGGTGTCACATGGGTCATTAACAGATAAAAAAACAGGGGATGCGCGGCATCCCCTGTTGCGGGCTAGTCAGTTTCTATCCTCTAGACGGGAGGCAACGCCGGTGGTGTGCCAGTTGCGCCACCGGCTGCGGCAGCGCCCACAATTTGCGTTGTGCCGAGTTTTAGCTCCTGCTCGGTGGCCATGTTCTTGACATAGACATCCACCTGGTTGAAGGCGATCTCGATGCCGTGTTCGCGGAACAACTTGTCGATGCGTCGGTTAATTTCGTCGATGGCCGGGTTGCGATCGCCCAGCTCTTTGACGTAGAGACGCATCTCATGATCCAGCGTGCTGGCCCCGAAGTTGAGGAAGTAAACCACAGGCTCGGGATCTCGCATTACCCGGCTGTTCTCCTTGGCGGCTTGCAGCAAAAGCTCACGGGTCTTGTCCAGATCCGAGCCATAGGCCACACCGATCCGCAAGATGACCCGGGTTGTGGTGTCAGACAACGACCAGTTGGTCAGCTGGGTGGTGATGAACATCTTGTTGGGAACGATGATCTCTTTACGGTCAAAGTCAGTGACTGTTGTGGCTCGGATGCGGATCTTGCTCACCGAGCCCGAGAAGGTGCCGAGGGTGATGACATCGCCGATGCGCACCGGGCGCTCAAACAGGATGATGAGACCAGAGACAAAGTTGGCGAAGATCTCCTGCAGGCCAAAACCGATCCCCAACGAGAGGGCGGCGACCAGCCACTGCAACTTGTCCCATGACATACCCAGCGTCGAGAGTGAGAGCAGAACCCCGATGCTGGTGATGGTGTAAGAGAGCATGGTCGTGATGGTGTAGTTGGCTCCCTGTCCCAGCTGCATCCGCGAGAGCACCAGCACCTCGAGCAGACCCGGCAGGTTCTTCGTCAATACCCAGGCTATCACGGCAAATAGCGTCGCGAGCAGGAAGTCCCGCAGACTGACGGGTAACAGCACTTCACTCCCGGCAGCACCCGAGGTGGTATGCCATAGCGTGATGCTGTCGAGGTAAGAGATGACAGCAACCAGATCAGACCATAGCCAGTAGAACCCACCGGCCAGCAAGACAAACAGCACCACCTTGGTCAGCCGCAGTGACTGTTGGTTGATATCTTCCAAGGCCATCGGCTTGTCTTCGATGAGCTCGGTAGCGTCAATATCTTCGTGTTGCTTGAGCTGTTCACGGCGTGCGACGGCTCGACGGTGGGCCAGTCGACGGGCGGCCACGGACAGTCCTCGGATGGCCGTTTGCTGGATGATGCTCCAGGCCATGAAGAGGTAGAAGGTATCAATAAAGCGGTTGGTCAGCTTCAGAGCCGTGTAGTAGTAGCCGAGCACGACCAGGACAATCAAGGCAATCGGGGCCAGGGTTAGCGCGGCGGCACTGAACCATTGCAGCCAGTCGTTCTGTTCACCCATATGGGTACGGGAGCGGAACAGGGGGTAGACCAGGATCAGCGTGATCACCAGCATGGTCAGGGTCACCAGCTGGCCAATTGCATCATCCGCCAGACGGGACGGGTCCAGCTCGCCCAGGGTGGCGACGATGATGAGCGGGATCAGTGAGCGCCAGACATACTTGAGCGCCCGATACTTGCGCGCCGTCTCATTCGGATTCTGGTTAAAGTGGCTTTCCGCCATGCCACCCGGTCGCAGGATCTTCAGCAACATGGCAAACGCCATATAGGCAGCCGTCAGTCGCAATGAGAGGAACCAAATCACTTTGGGCTCGCTCAGGCCACTAAACAGGAACAGCACGCCAATGGCCATGATGAGCAGGGCACCGGGTAGAACTTCCAGACCGGTGAAGAGCAGCGCCTTGGGGGTATGCAGGTGCGAGTCGCGATTGAGGCGGCCGATATCTTTGCTCAACGCCTTGACCTTGTCGCGCAGCGCTTGGCGCTTCCACCGCAGCACGGCACCCAGGATGATCATGGGCACGACCAGGATCAACAGCGGCAGAGTCTTGCTGGCCCATTCGGTGGGGTGAAGGTTGATACTGGCAGCCTCAAGTTGTGCCATCACTGCCGAGGGCAGCGCCTTGAACCAGGCCCAATCGAGCGGCTTGTTGCTGCTGACCCAGAACATCTGTTGCTGCAGAGTGGTTTGTACCGTCCGGTTGACTCGCTGCAACTGCTGCTGGTTGAGCTTGATGTTGATGCTCAGATTGAGTTGGCTGCCCAGCTGCTTGTTGAGCTGATCGAGCAGCTCCTTGCGGCTGTCGAGTAGCTCATTGAGATCATCGTGCAGGCTCTGTTGGCTGGCCTTATCGGTGGCATTGCTATTGGCGATCAGCTTGGTCAGATACTGTTCTCGCTGAAAAAGCTGATCCCGTTGCTGGTTGATATCAAATTGCGCCAGCCGCAAGTCGGCAATTTGCTCATCCAGATTCATGGTGATCTTGGGATCGGGCAGCATCTGCCGCTCTTGGTACAGGATGCGCGAGAGCAGCAGGCTGCCACGCAGCATGTTGATCTGTTCGTTGAGGTTGCGTTCGGTCTGGGTGACGCGATCCAGCCACCCCTTGATCTTGATATTTTCCTGCCCCAGTTCGTTGATCTTTTGGGTCGTTTCAATCAGGCGTTGACTCAACTGCTGGTTGATTTTGCTCTCTTTTTCCAGCACGGGATCCCGTTGCGCGGCGGTCTCATCGGTATTGACGTTCGCCACTGTCTGGTTGGAGCCATCGAGGCGTTTGGTGTTGATCTGGTTCTGAATCAACTGGATGCGGTGCTCCAGTTGCTGGATCTGCACGCTGGCCAGACTCTGGCGTTTGAGCGCCAAATCTTGCAGGTTGGTATTGTTATCCAGATCCTTTTGCTGCTGCTCGAGTTGATGGGTCAGCAGGTGTAACTCGGTGGCCAGCAGTTGGCGCTGGCTGGTTCTGAGTTCATGTTTGCCACTGCCCAGCTGGTTACGGATGTCCTGGCTGCGGTTATAGGCCTGGCTCATGCTGATCTGGGCCCGCTCTGGCAGGGTCTGCAGGTTGGTCAGCTCACTGCTGGCATCGGCTAGCTCGGCTTGCAGCTGTTGCTGACTTTGCATCTCCTGGGTGACACGCTTTTCCAGTTGGGGCAGGGTCATGGCCTCCAGCTGTTTGATAAACTTGGCATCATCCTGCGGCTTTTTAAGCCGCTCCAGCTGGCTGTTGAACTGCTGGAGCTGGCGCGGCGCATCTTCCAGCATCTTTTTCTGGCTCAGAGCCTTCTCTTTCTCCTTATCGATGGAGTCGAGAAGAGCCAAAATTTTCTCCAGATCTTCACGCTTGCTCTGTTCCGCGCTGGTGAGCACGTCACGCTTGGTGAGTTGATCGAGCTGTGACTGGACTTTGCTCTCCGTCGGAATATCCGGTAATGCGGAGGTCGAGGCGTACACATTGCTAGCGGTCAACAGCGTGAGAC
>JAYRLO010000138.1:0-7595 GCA_041905215.1 Aeromonadaceae bacterium | reverse complement strand
GACCCGATCCCGAGTCGCCTGACTCAACAGAACCTTGCCACTGAGTACACGAGAGACTGTGGATTTGGAAACGCCGGCCTTGTCGGCCACGTCCTGCATGGTAACCATCAACACTCCACTGTTACGACCAACGCACATCGACCCAAGAGCCCCGAGCCAGCCGTGAAAGTCCGTAAAAAAGAAACCCCGGTATCACACCAGGGCTTCATTATCCCTACAGCCCCCCACAGACGGCAAGCCTTACGACCCGCAACCGCAGATCCAGCATCCTGAGCCGGGCTCAGGGCTGCGCCGCCTTTTGCTGCCACTGGGCCGCTTTCTCCGCATCGCGCACAAAACCCAAGGTCGCCGCCTGGGTCGGCGGGATCGGCGCCAGCCCCTTGGTATAGAGACTGGCAATCAGCGCTGCCAAGGCCGGTGACGGTTGCTGGGCATAGTTCATGATGGCAACCCGTCGCACCTCGTTTTCTGGCTGCACCAGCGAGGTGAGCAGTTTTTGTTGCTCCGCCTCGCTGCCCGCCAACATGATCGGCGAGCCCAGATCGATCAGTTGATAGAACCAGGCCATGCAGGCCTGCAAATTTTGTTGCTGGCATTGAGCGGTCAGCAGGGCATTGGCCTGCTGCATCATCGGATCCTTGTCCAGGGCGCGCCACAAAGCGATCTGTTGCTCGTTGAGGCTCTCGCCCGTGGCCTGTTGCAGCATCGGCTTGTGAGCCTGTGCGCTGAGCAGGGCGGCATAGAGCAAAGCCGCACTGGGCTCTTCATGAACATGGGGTTTGAGCAGAGCCACCAGATCGGTGAAGTTCTTGTCGCTCGGATCCTGCATCACAGGCTCCGCCACCAATCGGGCATAGGCCAGTGGTGATTCGTTCTGCGACAGCGTGACAAATTGCGTCAGTAACTGCTGGTAGGCCCGCTCTTGGGCATCCTCACCTGCTGAGGCCTGCGCCACCCCTCCCCATACCGTAGCGGCCAACGCCAGCGCACCAATTACAGCTCTCATCCCCATCCCTCTTCAATTTCCAACATCTGACTACTCACACCATTGTGCCATGGTCCGTCCCGGATCGCTGTGACTCTGCCACGTGTTTGCTGTCCACAACTGCTCCTAACGGCGCAGGGCACCCGAAGGTGCCCTGCTTAGCGAATACCAATTGCTGATCTTCGGCTATTACTCCGGCTGATAGCCCAGATTCGGCCCCAGCCAGCGTTCGGCCTCTTCGAGGGTCATGCCCTTGCGTTCGGCATAATCTTTCACCTGATCCTGCTGGATCCCGGCCACAGCGAAATACTTGGCCTCGGGGTGACTGAAGTACCAACCGGAGACTGCCGCCGCTGGCCACATGGCATAGGATTCGGTCAGCTGCATGCCGATGGCCTCTTCCACCCCCAGCAATTGCCAGAGGGTACCCTTCTCGGTGTGCTCGGGGCAGGCTGGGTAGCCCGGAGCCGGACGTATGCCCTGGTAGTTCTCGCGGATCAGATCCTCGTTGGAGAGATCTTCGTCCGCGGCATACCCCCAATACTCCTTGCGCACCTGCTCGTGCAGGTACTCGGCAAAGGCTTCGGCCAGACGATCACACACCGCCTGCAGCAGGATGGCGTTGTAATCATCCCCCGCCGCCTTATAGCCTTCCGCAATCTCGGCCTCGCCAAAGCCGCCGCTCACTGCAAAGGCGCCGACCCAGTCGGCGACGCCGCTGGCCTTGGGCGCCACAAAATCGGAGAGGCAGTAGTTGGGGAAGATGTTGCCATCCCGCGCCTGGCTAGCCTTGTCCGTCTGCTGCCGCAATCCGCGCAGCACTGTCTTGACCTGGCTGCGGCTCTCGTCGGTATAGACCTCGATATCGTCACCGATACTGTTGGCCGGGAACAGTCCCAGCATGCCGGTCACTTCCACCTCGCCGCTGCCTTCGAGGCGATCCAGCATGGCCTGGGCATCGGCAAACAGGCGCTTGGCCTCCTCGCCCACCACCTCATCCTCCAGGATGCGCGGATATTTGCCTGCCAGCTCCCAGCTCAGGAAGAAGGGGGTCCAGTCGATATAAGGGCGCAAGGTGGCAATCGGCACCTTACGCAGCACATGGATGCCCGGCTTGGCCGGTTTGGGCGGCTGGTAGCCGCTCCAGTCGCAGGACCAGCCATTGACGCGAGCATCCGCCAGCGACACCGCCTTGGTACGCGGCTGCTTGCGATTATGCTGGTCGCGGGCGGCGTCATACTCCTTGGCCAGACGAGCGGCGAAGGCCGGTTTAAGTTCGGCGGAAAGCAGGCTTTGGGCCACGCCCACCGCACGACTGGCGTTGGAGACATAAACCACCGGTTCGTCGTAGTTCTGCTCTATCTTCACCGCCGTATGGGCCTTGGAGGTGGTGGCCCCGCCGATCAGCAGTGGGATGGTGAAGCCCTGACGCTGCATCTCCTTGGCCACATGCACCATCTCGTCCAGTGAAGGCGTGATGAGGCCGGAGAGGCCAATCATATCCGCGTTCTCCTCTCGGGCGGTCTGGAGTATTTTCTCGCAGGGCACCATGACCCCCAGATCGATGATCTCGAAGTTGTTGCACTGCAGCACCACGCCGACGATATTCTTGCCGATGTCGTGCACATCGCCCTTCACCGTCGCCATGACGATCTTGCCGTTGCTGCTGCTACCGGACTTCTCGGCCTCGATATAGGGCTGCAGATAAGCCACGGCGCGCTTCATCACCCGGGCGGACTTCACCACCTGGGGCAGGAACATCTTGCCGGCGCCGAACAGATCGCCGACCACGTTCATGCCCGCCATCAGCGGCCCCTCGATCACCTCGATGGGGCGGGTCGCCTCCTGACGGGCCAGCTCGGTGTCCTCGTCGATAAAGTCGGTGATCCCCTTGACCAGGGCATGCTCCAGCCGTTTGGCCACCGGCCAGCTGCGCCACTCCTGATCCCGCGGATCCGCCACATGCTGGGCGCCACCGCGATACTTCTCGGCAAGGGCCAGCAGCGCCTCGGTAGCACCGGAGTGAGTGTTGCGCACCACATCCTCGACCGCCGCCTTGAGCTCGGCAGGAATATCCTCGTAGATGGCCAACTGGCCAGCGTTGACGATGCCCATGTCCATGCCGTTTTTGATGGCATAGTAGAGGAATACCGAGTGGATCGCCTCGCGCACCGGCTCGTTGCCACGGAAGGAGAAGGAGACGTTGGAGACCCCGCCGGAGATCATGGCATGGGGCAGGTTATCCTTGATGTCTTTGACCGCCTCGATGAAATCCATGGCGTAGTTATTGTGTTCATCGATACCCGTCGCTACGGCGAAGATATTGGGATCGAAGATGATATCTTCCGGCGGGAAGCCCACCTCATCCACCAGGATGCGATAGGCGCGTTGGCAGATCTCGAACTTGCGCGCCCGGGTATCGGCCTGCCCCTGCTCATCGAACGCCATGACGATGACGGCGGCGCCATAACGGCGAATGAGCTTGGCCTGGGCGATAAACTTGTCGACCCCCTCCTTCATGGAGATGGAGTTGACGACGGGCTTGCCCTGAATGCACTTGAGCCCGGCTTCCATCACCTCCCACTTGGAGGAGTCCACCATGATGGGCACCTTGCAGATATCCGGCTCGGTAGCGATGAGATTGAGGAAGCGCACCATGCAGGCCTCGGCATCCAGCATCCCCTCATCCATGTTGATGTCGATGATCTGGGCGCCGCTCTCTACCTGCTGACGGGCGATATCCAGCGCCTCGTCGTAATTCTCCTCCTTGATCAGGCGCTTGAACTTGGCCGAGCCGGTGACGTTAGTCCGCTCACCCACGTTGACGAACATGGAGTCCGCCGTGATGGTCAACGGCTCCAGCCCCGACAAGCGACAAGCCACCGGGATCTCGGGCAGGGCGCGGGGTTTACATCCGGCCACCGCCTTGGCCATGGCGGCGATATGGGCTGGCGTGGTGCCACAGCAGCCCCCCACCAGGTTCAGAAAGCCGGACTGGGCCCACTCGCGGATATGGTCCGCCATCTCGTCGGCTTCCAGATCGTAGCCACCGAAGGCGTTGGGCAGACCGGCGTTGGGATGCACAGAGACATAGGTCTCGCTGATGCGGGCGAGCTCCTCCACATACTGGCGCAGCTCCTTGGGGCCCAGCGCACAGTTCAGCCCAAAGGAGAGCGGCTGGGCGTGACGCAGCGAGTTGTAGAAGGCTTCGGTGGTCTGGCCCGACAGGGTACGACCTGAGGCATCGGTGATGGTGCCGGAGATCATCACCGGCAGGCGATACCCCAGTTCATCAAACACACTCTCCACCGCAAACACCGCCGCCTTGGCGTTCAGGGTATCGAAGATGGTCTCGATCATGATGATATGAGCCCCGCCCTCGATCAGCGCCTGGGTGGATTCGGTATAAGCGGCAACCAGCTCGTCATAGGTGACGTTGCGGGCACCGGGATCGTTCACATCCGGCGAGATGGAGCAGGTACGGTTGGTAGGGCCGAGAATACCGGCGACAAAGCGCGGCTTGGCCGTATCCTGGGCCGTCCACGCATCCGCCACCTCTCGAGCCAACCGGGCCGCCTCGCGGTTGATCTCGGCACTGAGATCTTCCATATGGTAGTCAGCCATGGCGATACGGGTCGCGTTGAAGCTGTTGGTCTCGAGAATATCGGCACCGGCCGCCAGATAGGCTTCGTGGATCTCGCGGATCACCTGGGGCTTGGTCAGCACCAACAGGTCGTTGTTGCCCTTCAGATCACTGGGCCAGGCGGCAAAGCGCTCACCGCGATAATCCGCCTCCTTGAGCTGATAGCTCTGGATCATGGTGCCCATGCCACCGTCGATCAGCAGGATACGCTCCTGCAGACATTCGGTGAGTCGGGATTGGATCGGCATTCCTTGCGCATATACTGCCACTGGCTTGTCCTCTTCGTACTGCAAAGCCTGGCGCGAGCATTCTCGTCGCGACAGGTTAAATTGAATTCGGGTGGGCATCACTCTGAATGCAGAATGTTGCCCGACACCTGGCCTGGCATCAACAATGCCGACACAGGGAAAAATTAGGAGTCACGGATGAACGATGCATCTTCTGCCACCACATTTGCCCAGCGGGTTTATCTAGTGGTTGCTGCAATTCCTTACGGTCGCGTTGCCACCTACGGCACTATTGCCCGTCTGGCCGGCTCACCCCGCGCCGCCCGTCGGGTCGGAGGCATCCTCTGCCGACTCCCCGAGGAGACAAACCTGCCGTGGCACCGGGTTGTGAACCGCTTTGGAACCCTGTCGCTAAACGGTGATGGCTATCAGCGACAGCTCGAACGGCTGCAACAGGAAGGATTACTCCTGCACCCAGCCACCCCCATCGACCTCAGCCGCTATAGTTGGCAAGGAGAGTAATCCAACCCCATCCTAATCAAGCCAGATTGGATAAATCAAACGGCGTATTCTGGTACACGTAGTAATTGAGCCAGTTGGCAAACAACAGGTGACCATGGCTACGCCAAGTCGCGCGCGGAGTTTGGTTGGGGTCATCATTACGGTAATAATTTTTCGGCATCTGCGGATTGATGCCAGCCTGAGTATCACGCACAAATTCGTTATGCAGGGTGTTGGCGTCATACTCCGGGTGACCAGTCACGTAGACTTGGCGACAATCCGGGCTGACCGCCAGATACACGCCCGCCTCTTCCGACTCGGCGAATACCCGCAGATCGGTATGGGCGCGGATAAAATCGCCCTCGAAACTGGCATAACGAGAGTGGGGCGCCAGGAAGCTATCATCGAAGCCTCGCACCAGCGGATCCAGATCCACCAATCGACAGTGCTCATAGACACCGGAGAGTTTCACCTCACGAGTCTGCTTCTCCAGGCCATAGATGACCTTGAGCGCCGCCTGGGCAGCCCAACAGAGGAACAGAGTGGAGGTGACATGCTGACGCGACCATTCAACGATCTCGACCAAGGTATCCCAGTAGACCACATCCGAAAACTGCGTTAGCCCGAGCGGGGCTCCCGTAATGATGAGGCCGTCATAACGGTTATGCTTCACCTGAGCAAAGTCATGATAGAAGGTGTCGAGATGCGCCTTGGGGGTATTCTTCGACTCACGATCATCGATGCGCAACAGATCGACATGCACCTGCAAGGGGGAGTTGGAGAGCATACGCATCAACTGGATCTCGGTCTCAATCTTCTTGGGCATCAGATTGAGCAAAAGTACACGCAGCGGACGAATGTCCTGGTGCAGGGCGCGACTCTCGGTCATGACGAAGATGTTCTCTTCGCCAAGCACATCTGCGGCGGGCAGGCCGTCTGGGATCTTGATGGGCATGGTGCACTTCCTGTACTACATCAGTAAAAACGTCTGGACATCCAGAAATCTACACTAGTCAATGGCCTGCTGTCACCACCTAGCGTGAGCTCGATTGCTTGAGATAGAAGGCTTTTTCTTCTTATAACAACGCCATATCTGGCAAAATACGCCTTTGATTGTGTACTCTGACAACATGACCGGCATAAAAATTTCCGTCGACCGACTTCAGATCGGTAATTACATCAAGCTTCCGCTCAGTTGGAAGGATCACCCGTTTCTGTTTTCCAGCTTCCTAATCAAGAGCCAGGAGGAGGTCGAGCTGATCCGTCGACTAGGGTTAAAACAGGTCATCATATTTCCGGATAAATCCCCGGCGCCACCCAAGCCAATCCAGACCACAAGCAGTAGCGATGAGCCGACACAAGACGCCCTGCTCGATGATATGGAAAGCAAACTCGCTGCGGAAAAAGAGCGGCGAATCGAACAGCTCAAACAATATCGTCGCAACCTGCAACGCAGCGAGAAAGCTTTCGAGCGTTCATTGACACAGCTGCGCAATCTGATGGTAAAGCTACAAACCCGTCCACTGACCGCCATCAGTGAGGCTCAGGAGCTGGTTGGCAGCATAGTTTCCCAACTCTTGAGCACTGACGAGATGGTCTTGCATCTGATGTCAGATTCACCTGAGAGCGAAAGTATCTATTACCACTCTCTCAACGTCTCGATCTTGAGCATGATGCTGGCCAAGGAGGCTGGCTTTACGGAGGAGGAGATGAAACTGGTCGGATTCGCCGCACTGATGCACGATGTCGGAATGCTACGGATCCCCACGCAAATACTGCGCAAGAGTGAGCCCCTGACCAAGCCGGAGCAAAACCTGCTCAAGCAACATACGCGCTACGGTTATGAACTGCTGGATCTGGCCAAGGATTGTCCTGATGTCGCCAAGAATGTTGTGCTGCATCATCATGAACGGCTGGATGGCAGCGGTTACCCAGATGGTTTGAAGGGTGAAAAAATTGATAAACTGACGCAGATGGTTGCCATGGTCGATGAATACGACGAACTCTGCCATCCACAGGATCAATCCAAGGCCAAGGTTCCGCACGCCGTCTTGTCATTTCTATTCAAGCACAAAACAAAGCAGCTCAATAAAGATTACATAGGCCTGTTGGTCAAGCAGCTAGGCATTTATCCGCCTGGCAGTGTGGTGCAACTTTCCAATGGGCAGGTCGGTCTGGTGATGTCGGTCAACCCGAAGCGACTGCTGTTCCCCAGCGTACTGATCTATGATCCGGCCAT
>JAYRLO010000137.1:0-7595 GCA_041905215.1 Aeromonadaceae bacterium | reverse complement strand
GGTAAAACCATCGCATACTGGGCGCTTTCACCGGGAGTTTCTTCTTCTCAACTTTTCGCCACAGTATTTTCCACTCGAGGGGGGTAAATAGACTCTCGCAAGACACCTGGCTCCCTCGTTCACCCTGCAAACCGGTAAAACGTAATTGTTGTATCCGTACCGCCACAAAGGACAGGATGACTACGGCCTTTTCCAGATTCGCCCGAGTTTGGAGCCGCAAAGCTTCCACCCGAGTACCACTGCTTTTCCACGCTTTGTGAAAGTCCTCTATCAACCACCGTTTCTCATAGTGCATTACTATCTGCAGGGCCTGCTCGGCATTGGTCACCGGCTCTGAGGTCAGCAGGTGCCAGCTCAAACCATCCGGTGAGCCCTGTTCAATACAACTGACATAGAAGAGCGGGATGGATTCCCCCTGCTTGTTGGTAGGTACTTTGATAGTGACCGGTGCATAACGAATATCACATTGGACCTGCCGGGCCTTGCGTCCCCCTTTCTGCGGCACGTTAACGGAGCGTTCACCTGCCACAGCCAGCTCACATCCAAAGGCATACAGTTTGCTATCCGCCTCTTCAATACGACGGGATTTGGCCGAGCGAACGATGAAGCGCTGACCCTGTTGGTGCTTGTAGGCGAGATACTCTATCAAGTCTGCTTCCCGATCACAGACACTGATGACTCGCTGCATCAACGGGCCCAGCCGCTCCGCCATCTGACGGGATGTTTGTTCCCATTTGTAGCTCTCTTTGGCCTGGTATGGCATTTGGGTGGCTTGGCGGTTTTTCCCCATCGTGGTGATGTCGCGAGTCCAGCGCTGCTGGGCGATGAGACCCACCAGTTGGACGGCTTCGGGGGCATAGAGCAATACAGAATGGGCCTGGAGGCCTCGGGCCTGCTGACTTGTGCTGATATGACCCAAATCATCACGAATGGAGGGGTAGGAGAAATTGAGCGAGGTGGTGTCTTCCAAAGCCAGCAGGATGTTGAATTGAGCCGCCATGTTGGCGGTACTGGCAAACCCTGCGTCATCGATGTGCTCTGCATGGATAGCGGAGTTTCGCATGAAGCGATAGGCGGCCTCCATGTCAGCGGGAGAGCGGGCCGATTGCATAATGGATTGTCCTACATTTTGTGCCAAGGAGGCAGTGATCCGAACGAGACGGCGAGTCCGACGAGGATCATTGAGCTCGGCATGTGCAAAGAGTGTGTTAGCCCAATGGGTTGGATCGGTTATGAGCATAGAGCCTTGGCCAAGCAGAGTGTGTCGGAATTCAGATCGTTAAAATAGAAAAAAATTCCCTTGTTCTGAAAAAACATCCCCACCGTGGAGGGTGGGGAGTTGTGTATAAGAGTTAGATCCATGGGGGCTCGATGGCGGCATCCCTGCCGCCAACGGTTGGTTCAATGGGAACACTTCCTGCCTTATCTGGTCAGCATTGAGCCGAAGCTCCCTATTCAATTCATCGTGTTGACAAACAACCAATTACTCGCAGCGCACCAGAACCCGGCCGGTGATCTGGCCCAGGGTGATGGCATCGGCGGCGGCAATCACCCCTTGCAAGTCCACCTCGTGACAGGCTTGGCTGTAGAAGCTGGCGGGGAGTAGCTCACCCAGACGCTGCCAGGCCTCGGCGCGGCGGGTCAAGGGGCACTGAACCGAATCGACCCCTTGCAGGCGGATATTGCGCAGGATAAACGGCATCACGCTGGAGGGCAGATCGGCACCACCGGCCAGTCCGCAGGCGGCAACCGCACCATTGTATTTCACTTGGGAAATCACCTTGGCCAGCAGTTGGCTGCCGACGGTGTCGATGGCTCCCGCCCAGAGCTGCTTGTCGAGCGCCTTGGCAGGCCCGGCCCATTCGTCACGACTCAGGATGCGACTGGCCCCCAGCGCCGTCAGATAGTCACGATTTGCGGCACGCCCGGTTACCGCGACCACCGGATAGTCCAGCTGCGCCAACAGACTGACGGCCACCGAGCCGACGCCACCACTGGCGCCGGTCACCAGCACCTCGCCCAGCTCAGGGCTGACACCGGCTTCTTCCAGCGCCATCACGCAGAGCATGGCGGTCAAACCGGCGGTGCCGATCTGCATCGCCTGCCGGGCACTCAAAGTTTCCGGCAACAGCAGCAGGCAGTCGGCCTTCAGGCGGGCACGGGTAGCCATGCCGCCCCAGTGGTTCTCACCCACGCCCCAACCGGTGGAGAATACCCGGTCACCGGGGGCAAAACGCCCATCCGCAGACTCCAGCACCACGCCCACCAGATCGATTCCCGGCACCATGGGCCAACTGCGAACTATGGGCCCCTTGCCGGTAATGGCCAATCCATCCTTGTAGTTGAGCGAGCTGAACTCGACAGCAACCAATACGTCTCCATCCGGCAATGCACTCTCCGGCAACTCACGAACCGTCGCCAGTGTCTTGCCTTCGCCCTGCTCCAATACCAGTGCCTTGAACATGGAAGCTCCAATGTTGAAAAAATGACATTTTCACCCATGATGCCACAGCCTGAACGATTGGCCGTCACAAAGTTGACGCCTCAGGAAATCCTCGTGGTTTGCCCCCTGAATTTATCGCGATCCAGTGATAAACATTGACCAAAGCGCTTTGCCATTAAAAATAAATAGCCTAATTTATCAATTAGATAAAAAACATCGCACGCGAAATCCTCAATAAAAACCATCGCAGGCATATCTTTTGCTTTCTTCTGAGTCATGAATGACCAGAGGCAGGGTGATCGAGATGGAAAACCTTCAAGTGATTAGCAACTTTCATCGCAGTGCGGAGCTGAATTTCAGCCACTACGCGGCTCATGCGCCGATCGCCAGTCGGGAGAAGCTGGAGTTGCTCGAAAACCTGATGTCGCAGGAAAAACTTGCCGATCTGCTGCAAACTTTTGCCGCCTGGGTGGCCAATCAACTGCCGGTTTGCCGCCTCGCCTATCACTTCATGGCCCAGCGGGTGAAACTGCTCGACGGCGTGAAGCGCGGCCACAAGCAAAGCTTCACCCTGCAAGACAGCCAGAAGCAGTACCTGGGGCAGTTGGACTATGAGCTGCAAGAGGCTCTGGACCAACAGCAACAGCGCAAGCTGCAGCAACTCCATCAATTGCTGGTCCAACCGCTACGCCTGTTTCTGCGCATGGAGCAGATGGATACCCTGAGTCGGCTCGACCACCTGACCGGGCTGGGCAACCGGGCCTTCTTCGACGAGTCGTTACCCCGCGCCATCCAGCAGAATCAACGTAGCCCCGATGGGCTGACCCTGGCACTGCTGGATCTGGATCATTTCAAGCAGATCAATGACACCCATGGTCACCCGGTCGGCGACAAGGTTCTCAAAGCCTTTGCCGAGATCATGACCCGTAGCATCCGTCAGACCGATCAGGTATTCCGCCTCGGCGGGGACGAGTTTGCCATTCTGTTGCAACCGGCGGATGGCGATGCGGCCGAGCGGGTACAGGCCCGGATCCGATACCATCTGCAGAACAATCCCGATCTGCACCCTCTGCATGTCGGAGCCAGCTTCGGCTTCACTCGCTGGCAGAAGGGGATGACCGCCACCGATCTCTACGTCATGGCCGATCAGCAGCTTTATCATCAAAAGCGGTTGCGGAATGGACAGCTCGACTGAGCCGATAATTGCGTGGCCGGATCTCCAAACCAATGGCGCTGATAGCGCCATTGGCGTCTTCAAAGGCGCGATCCGCTACCCTTGCCAGATCAACTGCAAGCCGGACTCTCCCTCGGCACAGCCGGCCTGACAGATAAACAGACCCACCGCCGCTACCAGGCTCTCTCCATAAAACAGCAGCGGAACCTGATCCCGTAGCCAGGGGGCAACCCCATACTCCTGCCACAGCTTCTTCAGGGAGCGAGAGCCAACCCGCCCCACCGGCTGGGTACGCAGGCTGCCAGCCACGGCAAAGCGCAGCGTCACCAACTCCCCGTCGCGCGGCAAGCGCAACTGAGCCCCGTGTTGCACCTGCTTGAGAATCAGGGTGTGATGACCGACCGACCAGACACCGGGCCACTGCAACAGCTGGGGCTCGGGCACCGAGCCGGGGGCATCGGTCAGCAGATAGAGAGAGCCATCGAAGCGCCGGATAACACCGCAGGAGGTGAGCAGCTGTGGCGAGGCATCGGCGCGTGCCTCAACCACCTCGGGCCAGATCCGCAGCAGAGCCCCACGTTCCGGAACCGCCCCACTGTGATGGCGAAGCCAGCCGCGCAGTAGATTGTGACGCCGTGGAATGGAAAGAGAACGCATGGCTTCAATCGACAGGCTGCCATCTGGGCGCTCGCACTGGCTTCTATCCTGCTCGGCCAGCTCCTCCGCCAGTGCCTCCTGCTCGGCACACAGAGTGGCACTACGACAGGCGGTTTCGCCGAAGCTGGGCCAACGCGCCTGCAGGCGGGGCAGGATCTGGGCGCGCAGGAAGTTGCGATCGAACCGCTCGTCCTGGTTGCTGTCATCCTCGATCCAGTGCAGCCCCTGCGCCTCGGCCCAGCGATGCAACGAGGCCCGCGAGCAATCGAGCAGAGGACGAATCAACTCGCCCCTGGCAAAGGGTTGGCGATGGGGCATGGCCGCCAGCCCGCGCACCCCGGAGCCACGCTTGAGCGCCAGCAGCAGAGTCTCGAGCTGATCATCCTGATGGTGGGCCGTCAACAGGTATCCCCCAGCAGGCAGATGCTCGGCCAGAGCCCGATAGCGAGCCTCGCGAGCCCGGGCCTCCAGACTCTCGCGCCGGGCCGCCGTCACGGCCACTCGCTCGACGATGAGCGGCACCCCCAATTCATCACACACCCGCTGACAGTGAGCCGCCCATGCATCGGCTAACGGATTCAGGCCATGGTGCACATGCACCGCCTGCAGGGAAAACTCCGGATGACGCGCGACCAAGCGCGCCAGCCAGAGCAGCAGAACATGGGAGTCCAGGCCACCACTATAACCGACCAACAGAGGCGCCGGAGTCAGCTGCGCCGATAGCCAGGCTAGATGCGCTTCCACCAGGGGATCGTCAACCATGATTCTCGCTCTTTAACCACGATGGAACGGCATGATACCAGATGGCGCCTGGCAGCAGAGCCAGCCGATTGGCAAATCGGTCAAGCCGTGACCTCGCTGGGGTTTTCGGATGCAAAATAACCACGGGTTTATAAAACCGTTATGATGGCCCTGTTCGGAAAAAACAAAGACAGGAAACAAGGAGAGTTTATGCACTGCCCCCAATGCGCCACCGCCAACCCAGAGGAGAGTCGCTTCTGCACGCACTGCGGCCATTCGTTGACCGAGCCTACAGAAGATGAAATGACCCACGAAAATTTTCGGGCCATCCTGGGCCCCAATAATCAGCAGTACTACCTGCAGCGTTTCGAGGAGTACGAGGCGAACGGCAAGACGACGATCGGCTGGCATTGGCCAGCGTTTTTCATCACCTTCTACTGGCTGCTGTATCGCAAGATGTGGCTGGCTGCCCTGCTCTACTTCATCCTGCCCTATGTCTGTACCTCGCTGCTGGGTCTGGTTTCCAGCCTGCTTGGAGCATCGGGCGCACCCATGATGGGCATCGGCTATCTGCTCTATATCTTGGCCATACTGCTGCTCCCCCCCATGTTCGCCAATGCCCTCTACTACCGCCATTGCCAGAGCAAAATCCGCAAGGCCGAAACTCTGCATAGCGAACGACAACGCCAGCTGGGCTATCTCAGTGCCAAGGGTGGCACCAGCAACATCATGCTGTTTGTGGTGCTGATTTTTGGCTTTATTGCCGTCATCGGCATCCTGGCGGCGATCGCCATTCCGGCCTATCACGACTACACCCTGAGATCCAAGATGTCTGGCGTCTATCAAAGTGGGCAGGCGATAACCCAGGAGCTGACCCAGTACTACGCCGAGCACCAGGCATTGCCGACCGATATGCATGAATTAACCATCCCTACACTGCCCAAATGGGTCAGCGGAGTACAACTCGACAGTGAGCAAGGGGTGCTGGATCTGCAACTTGCGCCACCGAGCAACGGTCAGTCCCTGCAATTTGTCGCCAGTGAGGACGAAAACGGACTATTGAGCTGGCGCTGTCAGAGTCAGACCATTCCTCCCCGCGCCCTGCCACAAGCCTGCCGCTAAGACCGCAGAAACAACAAAGGCACCCCAGGGTGCCTTTGTTTTCTATCGTGCGACAGATCAGCAGTAACCGAAAGACATCAGTCGCGCGTAGCGTTCGCTCAGCAGTTGTTCGGTGGAGAGACGACGCAGATCGGCCAGATCGGCCAACAGACGCTTACGCAGCAGAGCCGCCATCTCATCGTGATCCCGATGGGCACCACCCAGCGGCTCAGGCACTATGTTGTTGATCAGCTTCAGTTGCTTCAGACGTTGCGCCGTGATGCCCATGGCCTCGGCGGCAATCGACGCCTTATCGGCACTCTTCCAGAGGATGGAGGCACAGCCTTCCGGCGAGATCACCGAATAGGTCGAGTACTGCAGCATGTTGACCCGATCGCCGACACCGATGGCCAATGCGCCACCGGATCCACCCTCACCGATCACGGTACAGACCACAGGAACCTTGAGGCTGGACATCACCTTGAGGTTACGGGCGATGGCCTCAGACTGACCACGCTCCTCGGCTCCGATCCCGGGATAAGCGCCCGGAGTATCGATGAAGGTGATGATCGGCATCTTGAATCGCTCGGCCATCTGCATCAGACGCAGCGCCTTGCGATAGCCTTCCGGACGCGGCATCCCGAAGTTGCGGCGGATCTTCTCCTGAGTGTCACGCCCCTTCTGATGGCCAATCACCATCACGGGCTCGCCTTCAAAGCGGGCAATCCCGCCGATGATCGCCTTGTCGTCGGCAAAGGCGCGGTCACCCGCCAGATCATCAAACTCGGTGAACAAACGGCTGATGTAATCCTTGGTGTAGGGACGCAGCGGGTGACGGGCTATCTGGGAGATCTGCCAAGCACCTAACTCGGAAAACAGCTTGCGAGTCAGCTCTTCGTTCTTCTTCTCCAGCCGGGAAATCTCCTCGGAGAGATCCACGTTGTTACCCACGCCACTGCTGACATGCTTGAGTTCATCAATCTGAGCCAGCAGCTCGGCAATCGGTTGTTCAAAATCGAGAAAGTTTAAATTCATATTGGTATCCGAAATCGCTACTCAAAAATCAGGTCGACATTCTGCTTGCCCAATAGCATGCGCAAGTCGTCCAGTAGTTGATCGGTGGGCGTTACTCGCCACTCGGTGCCTAGGTGCAACGCGGCCTGTACGCCAGGTTTGCGGTAGCATACCTGAACCGGACAGATACCGGCACGATGAGGTTGCATAATTTCAGCAAAACGCTGGAAAAATCGCTCATCGATCTGTTTTTGTTCCAGATTCAAGCGCAAGCCTCGTGCATAACGAGCGCGTGCGTCGGAAATATCCATCAGCTCACGGGCCGACATCTTAAGCCCACCGGAGAAGTCATCAAAGCCGACCTGTCCACTGACTACCAGGATCTTGTCTTGGACAAGCAGATTTTCATAGCGTTCCAAGGCTTCACTAAATAGTGTGATGTCGAGCCGACCGGAACGATCGTCG
>JAYRLO010000136.1:5085-7634 GCA_041905215.1 Aeromonadaceae bacterium | reverse complement strand
ACACCTGGGAGTTCTCCATTGCCGAGATGAAGGCCAATCTGGGCCTCAAGCATCTGGAGATCATCAACGACTTTACCGCCGTCTCCATGGCCATTCCGGTGCTGGGTGATGCCGACAAGCTGCAATTTGGTGGCGCTGCTGCCCAAGCGGGCAAGCCGATCGCCGTCTACGGCGCCGGCACTGGCCTGGGTGTGGCTCACCTCATCAACACCGGCGATCGCTGGATGAGCCTGCCGGGCGAGGGTGGCCACGTCGACTTTGCTCCGAATAGCGAAGAGGAAGACGATGTTCTGCACGCACTGCGTGCCGATCTGGGCCACGTTTCCGCCGAGCGTCTGCTTTCCGGTCCTGGCTTGGTCAATCTGTACCGTGGTCTGGTGCTGGCCGATGATCGCACACCGGAAGAGCTGCAACCGAAAGATGTCACCGAGCGAGCTCTGGCTGATTCCTGCACCGATTGCCGCCGTGCCCTGAGCCTGTTCTGTGTGCTGATGGGCCGCTTTGGCGGTAACCTGGCCCTGAATATGGCTACCTTTGGTGGTGTCTACATCGCCGGTGGTATCGTTCCGCGCTTCCTGGAGTTCTTCAAGTCCTCCGGATTCCGTGTGGCCTTCGAAGACAAGGGCCGTTTTCAGTACTATCTGCAGGATATTCCGGTCTATCTGATCACTCATGATAACCCGGGCCTGCTGGGTGCCGGTGCCTACCTGCGTCAGAGCCTCGGCATCAAGCTGTAAGCGGTTCTTCGTTGATAAAAAAAGCGCCTTATGGCGCTTTTTTATTGGTCAGTTGGCGGGTTTATTGCTGTTCGCGACCGGGTATCAGCACCGTAAAACAGGCGCCACCGAGCTCGGACTCTGAGACCCTGAGTTCACCGTGGTAGCTATGGACTATCTCGCTGCAGACTCCCAAGCCGATGCCTTGGCCGGTGGAGTTGTCGGCGCGTACACCGCGTTGCAGGATGCGCTCGCGTTGTGCCTCGGGAACGCCTGGCCCATCATCGCTCAGACAGATCCGTAATCCGTCAGCCGTGCTTTGCATCTGCAGATGGATCTCGCTGATGGCAAACTTGTGGGCGTTATCCAGCAGATTGCCAAGCAGCTCGAACAGATCGTCTTTTTCACCATAAAACAGTAGGTTATCGGCCAGCTCCAGGGTGACGCGGATCCGTTTGTGCTGATAGACCTTGGCCATGGTGGCCATGAGTTTCTGCACGATGGGAACCGGATCGATGCCGCCATTGTTCAGCAATTGACGGCCGGTGATGGCTCGTCGCAGGTGATACTGGATGATCTGATCCATCAAGGAGACCTGCTCATTAAGGTTGCGGCGCGCCTTGGCCGTCAGCTTTTCCTCGGCCATGGTCGCCTGGATGAGCGCCAGGCGGGTTTTCAGGCTGTGAGCCAGATCATTGACCGTATGCTGGTAGCGTTCCTTTTGTTGCCGCTCATTGTCGAGCAATCGGTTAATGGATTGCGTCAGTGGCTGCAGCTCTTTCTCATACTGGGTGCTCACATCGGATTTGTTGCCAGCCCGAATGGCATCCAGTTCATCCTTGATCCGACGCAGAGAAGAGAGTGCCCAGCGGGTGGAGAGAATAAACAGCAGGCCAACCCCCAGATAGATCAGTAAGGCGCGGCGCAGCAGTTGCATCAGATGAAGATGTGCCTGGTTCAACAGATCATCGGCGGGTCGCATCAGGATCGTGTGAAACGTGGTGGGCTCTTTACCACCCAAGTAACGACTGACACGCAAGCTGTAGAGGTAATAGGGGGTGTCAGCGTTAAATCGGACCAGGCGGAACTGGGATTCCCGCGGTCCGATGAACGGCAGAATGCGCTGGCAGAGCTGGGGTATGGTCAACACCTCGATCTGGGCTATATCTTGCCAGAGCGTGTGGCCATTCACATCACAGATGATGCCATCGGCGATGCGATTGGTGCGATCGAGTTTCAGCGTGCTAAACGCATTGTGTCTGCTTGGCATCTCGAATGGGCGGTCGGCGTTGGAGAAGAGACGCGAGAGATCACCTTGCAACTCCTGCTGGATAAATTTTGTCTGGGAGTTCAGGTAGGACTCATACTCCAGGCTGACCAGCAGGGCCATCAGTAGCGCCACCACCAGCATGGCCAGCAGCAGTAACTTGATCGCCAGCGAGTGCAGCAGCCGGGTCATTGGCAACTCAGGTTGAAGATATAGCCCTGACGGCGAATGGTCGAAATCGGCTGAAGTTCACCCTCGGGATCCAGCTTCTTGCGCAGACGACTGACCAGAACTTCCAGGGTATTGGGATCGCCCTCGCCATCATCGTACAGCTGATCCATCAGTTGTTGCTTGGAGACTACCTGACCACTGTTGCGCATCAGGTATTCGAGGATGGTGTACTCAAAATGGGTCAACACCACGGACTCATCATTGATGGCCAGCTCTTTGCGAGACAGATCCAGTTGATAGGGGCCAGCCTGGATCTGCGGTGAAATAAACCCCGAGCTGCGGCGCACCAGGGCGTTGAGCCGGGCCCTCATCTCTTCCTTGTGGAAGGGTTTCAC
>JAYRLO010000136.1:0-5075 GCA_041905215.1 Aeromonadaceae bacterium | reverse complement strand
TATTTGCTTGGCTCGCAGCTGGCGGATCAGCGTCAGGCCATCCATATCGGGCAGACCGAGATCGATGATGCCGACATCAATGGGATAGTCCTCGGCGAAGTGCAATGCCTCCTCGGCCTGGTGGGCCGCATACACCTGATGTGATTCCTCCTGCAGGATGGATTTAAGATGGTGATTGAGGAGACGGTCATCTTCGACCAGTAATATCTTCATTGAATCAACCAGGTAGGTGAATGGGTCACTATTCTGCTATGGCCCTTTGGCAAAAAACAAGCGCTGCGCCAGAAAAGCCAAAGGGAGCCGTTGGCTCCCCCGGACTCTGTGATAACACGCACCATCGATCAGGCTTCGATGCGGCTGCCCCACAGATCGTACTCATCGGCGTGGTCGATCCGCACCTGCACCAGATCGCCGGGCTTGAGAGCCACTTCACCATTGAGATAGATGACGCCATCGATCTCGGGGGCATCCCCCATGGTGCGGGCTATGGCACCTTCGTCATCAACCTCGTCAACCAACACCCACATCTGCTTACCGATCTTTTCGGCCAGCTTGCGGGTCGAGATGCGTTGCTGCAGCTCCATGAAGCGGACGAAGCGCTCCTCTTTGACGGATTCTGGGACCGGATCCGGCAGCTCGTTGGCTTTGGCGCCATCCACCGGACTGTATTTGAAGCAGCCAACGCGATCGAGCTCAGCGGCCTCGATAAAGTCGAGCAGCATTTGGAAATCCTCTTCCGTCTCGCCGGGGAAACCGACGATAAAGGTCGAGCGCAGGGTGATCTCCGGGCAGATTTCGCGCCATTGGCGGATCCGCTCCAGTGTCCGCTCGACGGCACCCGGGCGTTTCATCAGCTTGAGGATGCGCGGGCTGGCGTGCTGCAGCGGAATATCCAGGTAGGGCAGGATCTTGCCATCACGCATCAGCGGGATCAGATCGTCGACATGGGGATAGGGGTAGACATAGTGCATGCGGATCCAGAGCCCCAGCTTGCTGAGCTCCTCACACAGCGCCAGCATGTTGGTCTTGACGGGGGCCCCGTCATAGAAGCCGGTTCTGTGTTTGACGTCAACGCCGTAAGCCGAGGTGTCTTGCGAGATCACCAGCAGCTCTTTGACCCCAGCCTCTTTCAGTCGTTTGGCCTCGGCCAGCACCTCACCGATGGGACGACTTTCCAGATCGCCACGCAATGAAGGAATGATGCAGAAGGTACAGCGATGGTCGCATCCTTCGGAAATTTTCAGATAGGCATAGTGACGGGGGGTGAGTTTGACCCCCTGTGCCGGAACCAGGCTATGGAACGGATTGTGTTCCGGCTTGGGCACATAGGTGTGCACATGGGCCAATACCTGCTCGTAGGCATGGGGGCCGGAGATCTCCAGCACCTTGGGATGCACGGCGCGGATCTGATCTTCCTTGGCGCCCAGACAGCCGGTGACTATCACCTTGCCATTCTCGGCCAAGGCTTCACCAATGGCCTCCAGTGACTCCTGTACGGCACTGTCGATGAAGCCGCAAGTATTGACGATCACCAGTTCGGCATCATCGTAGCGATTGACCACCTCATACCCTTCGGTGCGCAACTGGGTCAGGATCCGCTCCGAATCGACCAGGTTTTTCGGGCAACCCAGCGATACAAAGCCGATGCGGGCGGCGCCCGGGCGGGTCTGGGTTGGTTTAACCGGTTGGTTGTCGAGCATCTGCCCTAGTGTGGTGGTGGAACAGCTGTCGGAAGCATTCGGATCGAAGGTTTGGACGGTCATAGGCGATAGAGCAGGCTGCAGTTGTTAAAAAAGATGGCGGATTATACCTGATGACGGGCAAAGAGGAAGGCGCTGAAGTGGTGAATTTTTGGCCGCTTGTCCTCGGCGGGACTCGATGGTGGCACTCCTGCCACCACCGATTGTCTCCGCGGCTATCTTGGTGTGTTGAGTGATGGACTGTGTGTCTGTCCGGCCGCTTTGGCCTGCAGATCCTGAATGCTGTCCTGGTAGTGACTGGCGATGGTGATGAAGGTCGGTTCGATCTGGAAAAAGGCGTCGACCACATCGGGATCGAAGTGGCTGCCACGCCCTTCGGCGATGATAGCGGCGGCCTGTTCGTGGGGCATCCCCTCTTTGTAGACTCGACGACTGATCAACGCATCATAGACATCCGCCAGAGCCATCAGGCGGGCTGAAAGCGGGATGGCTTCGCCGCTGAGCCCCTGCGGGTAGCCGGAGCCGTCCCATTTTTCATGATGACAATAGGCGATCTCCTTCGCCATCTTCAAAAAATCCACAGTGGTACCCAGTGCCTGTTCGGCATGTTCAATTGCCTCGAGACCCAGCGCCGGGTGGCGTTTCATGATCTCGAACTCGGACGGCTCAAAGCGCCCAGGCTTGAGCAAGATATGATCCGGGATGCCGACCTTGCCGATGTCATGTAACGGGGCGGATTTGAACAGCAGGGTGATGGTCTCATCGTCAAGCTGACTGGCAAAGCGAGGATGGTTTTTCAAGGCCTCGGCCAGTGACTTGACATAATGTTGCGTGCGCCGGATATGGTTGCCAGTCTCGTTGTCACGGGTTTCGGCCAGTGATGCCATGGCCAGGATGGTGACATCCTGGATCGCCATGACTTCGCGTGTTCGCTTGGCGACCTCTTGCTCCAGGTAGTCACTCTTGCTGCGTAAAAAATCGGCACTGGCTTTCAACTTGAGATGGGTCTTGACCCGGGCCAGAACCACGGGCGGGCTGACAGGCTTGGTGATGTAATCAACGGCGCCGAGTTTGAGACCGAACTCCTCATCTTCGACACTGGCCTTGGCGGTCAGAAAGATGATGGGGATGTCGCGGGTGGCGAGATCGGCTTGCAGGTGACGGCAGACCGCATAGCCGTCCATTTCGGGCATCATGATGTCGAGCAGGATCAGATCCGGTCGTGATGGGCCCATCACAATGCGCAGTGCCTTCTCGCCACTGTTAGCAACTTTGACCTTATAAATATCCTTGAGCAAGAAGCTCATCAACGTCAGGTTTTCCGCGGTGTCGTCGACGACCAGCACGGTCGGCTTATCCAGGAGCTTTTCCTCATCATTCATCATGGTGCCAGGTCCTCTATCCAGTGTTCGACATGACTCAGGGCTTGTTCAAATTCGTAGTTACGAATTGCCTCTTCCAACGGGGGCAAATAGTGCGAGCGGCATTGCTGGAGCGACAATAAATGCGCATCGAGGAGTTCGAGAGCCTCGGCATCATCATCGCGCAGTAGGCTGGCTAACTGCTCCAGAATTGGACGAATATCCTCAACGGCTGCGACCGGTGCGCCCTCGCATGCCATCTCCGTTTGGGGTCTCATTAGCGCAGTCGACACATGCTGACAGACGGTATGCAAGGGGGGAGCGATACGGGTCAGCAGGTCACTCAGCGCATCCTCTGACTCGTTCTCCCGAATGCCCTTTTCTAACTGTGCGGCCAGTTCTTGTAGTTCGGTGGCACCAATATTGCCGCTGACTCCCTTGAGCGTATGGGCTAGTCGCTCGGCCAGGGGGCGGTCATTGGTTGCAAGAGCGTGCTGGATACGATCGACACAGTCATGCTGCCCCTCAACAAATTTGCGCAGCAGGTTGAGGTACAAGGCGCGATTACCCATGATGCGGCTGAGCCCAAGTTCGCTATCGATACCTGCTATGGTTGGCACCTGGATCTCTGTGGTTTGCTGGCAGGGTACTTCCGCCTGCTGGGATGGCGGTAGCTCATTTGCCTTGCGTGGCTGTAGCCAGCGCAGCAGGGCTGACCAGAGCTGAGCAGGTTCGATGGGTTTGCTGACGAAATCGTTCATGCCTGCCGCGAGGCACTGTTGGCGATCCTGCTCCATCGCATTAGCCGTCATGGCAATCACTGGCAACGAGCCCCACCGAGGATCGCGTCGAAGCAGTTGCGTCGCCGTCAAACCATCCATCACCGGCATCTGTACATCCATCAACACCAGCTCATACTCCTCCCTGGCAAGCTGTTCGAGTGCCAACTGACCATTGTCAGCAATGTCGACATGAAATCCGGCGCTGACCAGGAGTTCGCGGGCAACCTCTTGGTTCAGATCGTTGTCTTCCACCAGCAGCAGTCGTGCGCCAGCGAGGGTGGCTAGGTTTGCTGCGTCATAGGATGCCTGTTGTCCTCGAGAACGCATTGATTTATCAGCAGATTTACCATCCAGCAACTGCATCGCCGTGTCGAACAGATGGGATGGGGTGATTGGTTTGATGAGATGGGCCGCGACAGCCGGGCTTGTTTGGCGCGAGTCCTGTTCATCGAACTCGCGACCATGCAACAAGACGATGGGGGGGCGAGGCATCAAATCGCGGCTAGCCAATGCGTCAGCCATCTGCGGGCCACTCATGTCCGGCAAGTTCTCCTTGGCGAAGATCAGGGCGATGGGCGCCGTAGCTTGGCGTTCATCAATCAGGGTCAATGCATGGCTCCCCGAGTGGGCTTGGCAGACCTCAAAACGCATAGCCACCAGCATATTGGCTAGAGCCGTTGCCGCCTTGGGATTGTCATCCACCACCATCACTTGCGTTCCCCGCAGATCCCGGCTGGGAAGCAAAGAAGAGGCTTCATGGTCGGTGACTGGTTGCAACAGGGCGGTAAACCAGAAGGTACTCCCTTCGCCATAACGGCTCTCGACACCGACCGAGCCGTGCATCATCTCAGCCAGGGTTCGCGAAATAGCCAAGCCCAGTCCTGTGCCCCCATATTTGCGAGTCGTCGAGGCGTCAGCCTGTTGGAAGCTCTGGAACAAGCGCGTTCGTTGCTCTTCGGTGAGACCGATACCGGTATCGTGAACGGCAAAGTAGAGGAGATAACCCGCTTCTTGCTGCTGGGCAATCCGGATCTCGAGTCGAATATCTCCTTGTTCGGTAAATTTGACGGCATTGCTCATGTAGTTAATCAATATCTGCCCGAGCCGCAGCTCGTCGCCGATCAACTCATAGGGGACGTCAGGAGCTATGTCGATGATGAATTCGAGCCCTTTTTGATGTGCCATCTCGGCCGTTAGATCGATGAGATCTTCGAGCAGCGTATTGAGGGCGA
>JAYRLO010000135.1:0-7640 GCA_041905215.1 Aeromonadaceae bacterium | reverse complement strand
TCCGCCGAGGTGACGAACTTGCTGCAACAGGGGCGCCTGCTGTGGGCCTGCGCCTCGATCTCGGCTCACGTGGCTGGCTCTTTGGTCATGACGCTGCTTGGCATGGCCTCGGTTGCGACGCTGCAACGACTCTAATCAGGAGCTCTCTATGCAAGGCTACAAGCTCTCCTTCTTCACCCAACAAGATCGTAGTGTGCAGGGCCACTCCCTGGCCCCCTGGCTGCTGGAGCAGGCGCGGAATCTGGGGGTGCGCGGTGCCACCCTGTTTGCCGCCAATGAAGGCTTTGGCCACGATCGCCGCCTGCACTCGGTGCACTTCTTCGAGCTCAGCGATCAGCCGCTGGAGGTGACGCTGGCCGTGACGCCGGACGAAGCCGAGGCCCTGTTTGCGCTGCTGCGGGCCCATCAGGTCGATATCTTTTACACCCTGACTCCGATTGAATTCGGCATGACCAGCGAGCGGCCAGCGCCCTAAAAACGCCAGCCCGAGCGTGTATCCGCTTCGGCTTTAGCCGCAGCAACCTGTGGTTGGGTTGTGCGCCAAGGTTCCCGGATCCCCCTGGATTGGAAAACCGCGCGCGACCCAGCGCTCCATGCCGAACTTCATGTTGCTGACATTCGCATAGCCCTTGTTCATCAGGTAGTAGGTGGCCCGCAGGCTGCGAGAACCGTTCTGGCAGGCCAGGATCAGCGGGCGGTCGGTGGGGAGCTCGGCATAGCGTTGCTCAAGCTCACTCAGCGGCATGATGATGAGATTGGCCACATCGAAGGCGAGCTCGGCAATCTCATCGCGTTCCCGCACATCCACCAGCGTGTAGCCCTGTTTGAGCAGGCTTTGGGTCGTGGTGGGGCAGACTTCTTTGGCTTCATCGAGCATGGTGATTTGTCCTTACGTGCGAATAGCGGGCTCTGTACCTCGAGACCCCAGGTTTCAGGCGATCAGCCATTGTTCAATCTTGTCGCGAGAGGGAATGCCGCCGGAGTGCACCACCTGGCCATCGACGACCACACCCGGCGTGGCCAGGATGCCGAAACTCATGATTTCGCGGATCTCCTCAACCTTTTCCAGCTCGATGGCGATGCCCTTCTCCTCCGCCACCGCCGTGATCAATTTGGCGACGTTCTTGCAGTTCGCACAACCAGAACCTAATACTTTGATATTTTTCATAATTTATCTCCTGTGATGCGAACTCATAACAGCGCATTGAACACAAAGCCAACCAGCAGTATGCCGCTGGCTACCACACCGACAAAGGTGGCAATCAATCTGGGTTTAAGCACCTTGCGCAGTATGACCATCTCGGGTAGAGAGAGGGCAATCACCGCCATCATGAATGCCAGCACTGTGCCCAAGGCTGCCCCCTTGGCCAGCAACGCCTGCACAATCGGAATGATGCCGGCGGCGTTGGTATACATGGGCACCCCCATGATCACAGCCAGCGGTACCGACCACCAGGCCTCCTTGCCCATGAAGGAGGCCATGAAGGCCTCCGGCACATAACCGTGAATACCGGCGCCAATGGCAATCCCTGTCAGTATGTAGGGCCAGACCTTGCCGACAATCTGCCGCACGGCGCCCAAGCCGCTCTCCACTCGATCAGCCAGAGTCATGCGTTGCAGCGGATCATCCGCGCTGACCCGAGGCATCTGTTGCACCCACTCCTCCAGATGTGCCTCCATCTTCAGGCGACCGATCACCCAACCCGCCACCATGGCGACTCCGAGTCCCAGCCCCAGATAGAGCAGCGCCACCTTCCAACCGAAGAGACCAAACAGTAGGGTCAGGGCCACTTCATTGACCATGGGGGCCGAGATCAGAAACGAGAAGGTGACGCCGAGCGGTACCCCTGCCTGAACAAAGCCGATAAACAGCGGCACCGCCGAGCAGGAGCAAAAAGGGGTCACGATGCCAAGCAGCGCCGCCAGCACATTGGCGCCGCCTTCCCCGCGTTTGGCCAGCAGGGCGCGGGTACGCTCCGGGGTGAACCAGGAGTTGATCATCCCCATGACGAAGACGACGCCGGTCAGCAGCAAGAGCACCTTGGGGGTGTCATACAGGAAAAATGCCACGGCGCTGCCCAGATGGCTGTTGCGCTCAAGCGGCAGCCAACTGACCAGCAGCTCCGAGGCCGGCAGGAGCAACTGATATAACCCCAACCAGATGGTGGCCCCAAGCAACAAGAAGAGGAGTGGTTTATGCTCGGAAAGTTGTTTGATGGCGACAGGCGCTCTCATGATCGTTACTCATAAACAATGTGGTTCTGCTTATGAAGACGCATCAGAGCGCAAAAGGTTGCATAAATTTTTGTTGAGTCACCAGCGGTAAGGGTTATGAACCTTACTGCGGCTCATTCGGTATCGGATAGCGGTGCGCGCGGGGTGTAGCAGCAGACCCTGCCCTGATCGTCGAGCTGGACGGCGCAGGCGGTGTGCAGTTGTTTTTTCAAGCGGGTTCGGGCGCGCAGCAGGCGAGACTTGACTGCGGGCAGGCTCAACCCCTGCTGGTTGGCATACGTCTGCTGGGTCATCCCCTCGATGTCGCAGCGGGTCAGAATGTCGCGATCGGCACTATCGAGCTCCGTCAATACCCGAGGCAGGCAGGCGGTCAGCTGGTCGACTACCGCCTGCTCTGGTTCATCCTGGGGTAACTCATCGGGCAAGGGCAACAGCTCGCGCTGTTTTCGGTGTTCATCGATCAGGTGATGCCGCGCCACCTCGAATAGCCAGGCGCGCGGTTGGGCAATGGCACAGAACTCTGAGCCCTGTTTCATTGCTTTGATGAAGATCTCCTGCATCACATCGTCAACCCGATCCGTCCCCCGCAGTTGCTGACTCAGCCAACCGCGGAGTTCACCTTGATGCTGGCGCCAGGCGCGCAGCAGGCAGGCCGGAATCGAGGTCTCTGTCGTCATGACCGTGGCAGCCCCTGTTCGTACCAACCCTTGCTGCGATTGACGATCTTGACCACCAACAGCATGACCGGTACTTCAATCAGCACCCCCACGACAGTCGCCAGCGCGGCTCCGGAGTGGAAGCCAAACAGGCTGATGGCCGCCGCCACTGCCAGCTCGAAGAAGTTGGAAGCTCCAATCAGCGCCGATGGGCAGGCCACCGAGTGCTTTTCGCCGACCTTGCGATTGAGCCAGTAGGCCAGCCCCGAGTTGAACAGCACCTGGATCAGGATGGGCACTGCCAGCAGGGCTATCACCAGGGGTTGCTGGATGATGGCGTCGCCCTGAAAGGCAAACAGCAGCACCAGGGTCAGCAGAAGAGCGGCGATGGACCAGGGCTGAATGCGCTGCATGACTGCATCAAAGCTGGCTTGCCCGTGGCGCAGCAGGGCGCGACGCATCAGTTGGGCGAGGATCACCGGGATGACGATATAGAGCACCACCGAGGTCAGCAGGGTATCCCAAGGCACTGTGATGCTGGAGACCCCCAGTAGCAGCGCGACCAGAGGGGCGAAGGCGAACACCATGATGAGATCGTTCAGCGCCACTTGCGACAGGGTGAAGTAGGGGTCGCCGTTGGTCAGCCGACTCCAGACAAACACCATGGCGGTGCAGGGGGCGGCGGCCAGCAGGATCAGGCCCGCCACATAGCTGTCGAGCTGATCGGCGGGCAGCCAGTCGGCAAACAGCACCCGGATAAACAGCCAGCCGAGAAACGCCATGGAGAAGGGTTTGACTAGCCAGTTGATGACCAGGGTGACGCCGATGCCGCGCACATGCTCCTTGACCTGATGCAGCGCCGCGAAGTCGATCTTCAGCAGCATGGGGATGATCATCACCCAGATGAGCAGACCGACCGGCAGGTTGACCTTGGCGATCTCCAGGGCTCCGATGGCCTTGAACACGCTTGGCATGCCCTGACCCAGCGCGATGCCGACGACGATACAGATCGCCACCCAGGCAGTCAGGTAGCGTTCGAAAAAGCTCATGGGCGCGCCAGCTGCAGACTGGGCGGTTACTTCGCAGGGGGACGACATCCTTATACTCCTTGGTGCGTCGATAACAGCGAGCCAGCAGGACTGGTGGCGGAACCGGCCGGATAGAGGCGTGCCAATGAGCTGTGCTGATCTGGCTTGATGTTGATGACCGGGCGAATCGACTTGGCCATGGCTTCCGCCTCTGGCAGGGTCTGGCAGAGGCCAAGCTCCAGCAGCACACCGGCGGCGACGGTGCCAGTGCGGCCTTTACCGCCGCCACAATGGAAGGCCACCTTCTGGCCCAAGCGATAGGCTTCGACCACGGCCACAATGGCCTCGCGAAACAGCTCATCTTCGGGTTGCTCGGCGTGATCACTCAGCGGGATCTGGACCCAGATCAGCTCTGGGTGTTCGGCGGCACAGGCGGTCGACTCGGCGCGCAAGTCGACCACGACGGTGATCCCCTCGTCGTCCACCATCTGTTGGATATCTTGGGCCGCGCCACAGTAGATGCGTCCGGCAATCAGTTCATGATAGGGCTTGGTCATTACTCGGCTTCCTTAAACGATCTGGCTGGCAATACGGTCCATCTCGGCCTTGAGCTGGGCAGGGTTGTGCTGCAGCTCGGCCAGTGGCAGGGCGAAAAAGGCCTCGATGCGGGCGCGCAGGATGCGATAGGCGGTCATGAAGGCGGCATCGATCTCGGCATCGGTGCCCGTGGCATGAGCCGGATCCTCAACGCCCCAGTGGGTGCGCAACACCGGGCCCAGGTAGGCCGGGCAGGCCTCGTTGGCCGCATTGCCGCAGACGCTGATGACGATATCCGGTACCTGCGGCAGGTTTTCCCACGACTTGCTGTAGTAGCCCTCGGTGCTGATGCCTTCACGGGCCAGCAGGGCCAGAGAGCGCGGATGCACCTGACCGGTCGGCTTGCTGCCGGCACTCATGCCGTGCCAACCCGCAGGCGCCAGGTGGTTAAAGGTCGCTTCGCCCAGAATGGAGCGGCAGGAGTTACCGGTACACAGAAACAGTACGTTCATCGAATGTTAGTCCTTACAGTCACAAGAAGTTGGCGGGGGGAGGTCGGTTGCTAGCGTCGGCAATAGCGCCGAGGAACAGCCCGAGGCGCTGCGCAGCGAGGCGCACTGCTCCGGATGGCCGGCACAGCACTCCTCGGTCAGGTAGGCGATGAGCTCCAGCATCAGCGGGATGTTGGCCCGATAGCGCTGGAAGCGTCCCTCCTGCGCCACCGACAGCAGACCGGCGTGGGTCATCGCCTTCAGGTGGAACGACAGGTTGTTCGGCGCAATGGCCAACTCGCTGGCGATCTGCCCAGCCACCATCCCCTCGAGCCCGGTTTTCACCAACAGGCGGTAGACCTCCAGGCGAATGCCGGAAGCCAGGGATTCAAATACCTTGGTTGCGATCTCTTTGTTCATACTTCGATGATACAAGAGTTATTGAAATGTTCAAGACGCCGCCGAAAGGAAGGCAGAGGCAACAAACCCGGCAGCTGCCGGGTTTGGGGGGAGCCAAGCGAGCGAGATTATTCGATATTCTGAATTTGAAGATCGTGCTAGGTTGATAAATCTTTATTAATCAATGGTGTATGTGGTGTTTGCTTCGCTAAGTTTGTTGGCGTGATACCGTATGTGATACCACTTTTTCTTAGTCCCTATCTGCGTTTAACCATCGTTTGACGGTATTTTTCCGCTCGGCAGCGTCCTACTAAATTTGTTTCAAGTGGTGAGTCGTCGCGCCCTAGCCTGGAGGCCGTCCAGAATGGCATCGGCGATCTGGGGCGGGAAGTCGGCAGGCAATTGATGGCGCACCTTAGTTACCACCTCATCAAGCCGCTGGCTGAACTCATCTAGGATCTGCGTCATCTGCGCCTCGGCAAAACCCACCGCCTTGGCGGTCTGGTAGAAGTGGCGGGGGAAAATCTGCTCGATCGCGTACTTCTTGCCGCGGGTGGCGTTCAGCCCCATGGCGAGCTTGGCATCGCGCGGATGCAGGCCTTGGCCGCCGAAGGCCGGATACAGGGAGAGGATGTCGTAGAGCGGGGTGAGGCGAAAGCGCCCCTCCGGCTCGATGAAGACCGAGAAGTTCTTGGCATGACCATCGGTGGCGGCCAGCAGCCAGAACAGGACCTGTGCCTTCATAAACAGATAGCGGTCTTGCTCCGGTGTGGCTGAGCCCAGCAGGGTGGCCATGATCTCCGCAATCCCGGGGCCGCCGTGGCTCTCGTATTTCTGCGCGGATGACACATTCAAGACCTGGCAGAAGTCCTCTTGCGGCAGACGCATGATCCAACTGTGGTCAGCGGCATAGCGGCGGTCGAAACGCTCCACCGCCAGCGCCTTGATGTTCCCGGCCTGCATGATGAAACACGCGGCCACGGGCAGACCGAACTCCTTGGCGATCAGGGAACAGAGGAACTCGTTTTCCACACTCTGCGAGAGGTCGATGGTATAGGAGTGGCTCTCCAGCCGTCCGATCGGCAACTTGATGATGTGGGTGGTCGGGGTGGCATGGAGTGGCAGACACCAGCGGTTGCCCAGATAGAGCAGGGCGGTTTTTTCCTGTGCCCCGGCGATGGAGATCCGAAAATCGGCGGCCTCCTGCACCATGCCCAAGGGCATTCCGGCTTGGTAGCCGGTGAGGATCTGCACCAGCTCCGCTTCCGCGAGGGGTTGGTACTCGATGTGTCTGACCTCGGGGGCGGGCGCCTCTTGCTCCAGTAGCTGCAAGGCGCCGACACTGTCCTGACCAATGCAGCGGCATGGAGAGCGAGATCGGTCGACTCCCGGCCTGATTGAGCCAGGATTCAGCGTACTGGAACTGGTGGGCACCGCTGGTGGCCTTGCTGAAAGTGCCCACCTGGTAGCCATTCATGTAGACCGCGAGCTGCGCCATCACCACTCCTCTTTCCAGGCGGAGGCTGCACTATCGGCGGCTTCGTTGCGTGGCTTGATATCAATGGATAACTCCAGGGCGGCCAGGATCTTGAACAGGGTTTCCAGCTTGGTGGACTCCGGATTGAGCTCAAAGCTGGAGACTGTGTCCTGCTTGATGCCGACACTGCTGGCGACCTTGCTTTGCGAGCGTTGCTGCGCGAGCCGGATGTCCCGTAAGCAGGCACTGAGTTGTTTGGCGCTGGTGATGTTCATAGTGGCTGATGAGCTGCGGGTAGGTAGATGAACCCAATTTACACCCTGTAGAGGGTAAAGCAATGTTTACCCGCTATAGTGGGTAATAATTATTCTACCCGCTGTGGCGGGTATGGTTCATGCTAACCGTTATAAAGGGTGAATTGCCCCTTGCTCGCACCGATGGTGTGACACCTGCAGGTGGAGGAGCCACGCTCCGGGTTGTTTATTGCTTTGCCACTTGTTATGGTCGATTCACCAGGGGCAATGCTTGCAATTGGGGTCTCGGCGGCGGGTCGGCCGATTCGTAGTTCCAGTAGCGCAATCCTGTCAGCGCCCTCGACCCGGCCTCTTTCCTGTTGTTTATCCATTCGTCGCTTGTTATGGTCGGTTCACCAGGGGCAATGCTTGTACCTGTGGTATCGGCGGCGGGTCGGCCGGTACGGAGCGCCAGTGGCTCAATCCTGCCAGCGCCCTCGACCCGGTCTCTTTCCTGTTGTTTATCCATTCGTCGCTTGTTATGGTCGGTTCACCAGGGGCAATGCTTGTACCTGTGGTATCGG
>JAYRLO010000134.1:0-7660 GCA_041905215.1 Aeromonadaceae bacterium | reverse complement strand
GTCAGATTGATGTGGTCGGTAGAACAGAAGCTCACAGCCGTGTGGCCAACATGATGCGGATGATAGATAAGAGTGGATGGCTTGGCCAAACCAGTATCAGTTCTATTTTCGTCGCTCCTGTCAGCAAGGCTGATGGGGAAGAGCAATCTCAATCTATTGCGCTGAGCCAGTTCTCCGTGATGTTTAAGGTCTTGGGTCAAGACCTACCGAAAGCTAAGTCTGCCACTGATAAGCAGGAGAGCCGTCAATGAACCTGCAAGATCTGAATGAACTAGATTTTAATGATATTGGTGTCTGGCCGCAGCCGGTCAAGATTGCGCTAATCATCATCACTTTTGTTTTGATTGCGGTTGGTGGTTACGTCTACCTCATCGCCGACTCCATATCCGCTTTGGATGTGAGCCGCAGCAAAGAGGCGGAGCTGAAGATCCAGTTTGAGACTAAAGCGGGGTTTGCCAGCAATCTGGAAGCGTACAAACAGCAGATGGTTGAACTGGAAGGCTTGCTGCAAGCTCAGTTGCGTCAGTTGCCCAACAAGAATGAGGTCGCAGGCTTACTGGATGACATCAGCTTCATCGCGATGGATAACGGCCTTAAGTTGTTGCGAATCAACTGGGAACCCGAAATCCAGCACGAGTTTTCGACGGAGTTGCCGATGCGCATCGAGCTGTCGGGCTCATACAGTCAATTAGGCAAGTTCACCTCGGATGTCGCTGCATTACCGCGGATTGTCATTCTCGATAGCTTTACGACGGTTCGTTCCAGTGACAGTGAAGGCCTGTTGATGAGCATGTTGGCTAAGACGTATCGTTACAACGAGAAGTCGGTGAAGGACGCCAAGAATAAGAAGTCCACTGAGGGGAGAAAATAATGAAGCGTATATTTCTCTCTCTGATGGTCGCGACTCTACTGGGGGCTTGTTCCAACAGTGATGAGTTACAAGACTATGTGACTCAGGTGAAGAGTCGTCCAGCATTACCGATTGAGCCGCTGCCGGTTATCAGAAACTTTGAGGCCATGAAGTTCAATCCCAGTACCAAGCGGATGCCATTTACCGAGCCGCAACCTGAACTTGCACAACCAACTCAGGCGGCTAAAAAGGACTGTTTCCAACCGGATGCTAATCGCGTGAAGGAGCCTTTGGAGCAGTTCTCGTTGGATAATCTCACCATGCGGGGAACTATGGGGATCAATGGACGCCTGTGGGCCTTAATTAATTCCAATGAAGGCGAGGTTTACCGTGTCGCTACCGGACAATACATGGGGCTGAATCATGGTCAGATTACATTGATTAAACCAGACTCGGTTGAGCTTCAGGAGTTTGTTCCAGATGGCAAAGGTTGTTGGTCGAAGAGAACAACCAAGTTGAATATTTTGGTGGCAGAATAAGTCGCGCAGGCAGGAAAGGATTATGAATCAACAAAAATCAAGGATCGGACAATTAGTCATGCTGGCGGTTCTGGCTGGCGTCTGGCTGCCTGCTGAAGCATCGACTCGGCTTGAGCAAATCAAGGTTAACCCCTTGATGGCAGGTCAACTACAGCTGGAACTTAGCTTTGATCAACCTGTTACATCGTTTGTCGATCGGCTGAAGTACCAACCCAATCAGCTGGTGCTTCAGGTCTCTGACTCCAGTTCCGCCATGTCGATGAGCCAAATTCCGGTTGAGCGGCAGGGGGTGCAGAAGGTCAACGTCGTACCGAATGGCACAGACCTGGATGTATTGGTCGATCTGAAGCAACTGATGCCTTACCAGATCACGCAGTCCGGGAATTCTCTGCTGGTCACCTTAGGGCAATCTGAAGCCGTTGCTCCGGCAACTGCACCAGTAGTCACACCGGCAGCGACACCAGCCAAGGCTGTGGCGGCAACGGCACCTGCCAGTCATGAGTCAGCAGGTGGAAACGTCTCTACTATCAACAGGATAAAAAGCATCGATTTTCGTCGTGGGAAAGAGGGGCAGGGGCAGCTGTTAATTGGTCTGGATAATTCATCAGCCGCCGTCGATATCAGCAGCCGCGGAAGTCATGTCATTGCCAAGTTCCACGCGACAGGTGTAGCCGATGAATTAGTGGCCTTGATGGATGTCAGCGATTTTGCGACCCCGGTCGGTAAGGTTGATGTCTCCAAACAGGGCAAGGATATAGTCCTGGATCTGTCCGTCAATGGTGGTTTTGATTACCGCTATGATCAGTCGCAAAATATGTTCATTGTTGAGGTCGCACCGAAGAAGGTGACGGCAGCAACCAAGGCGGGTGCCGAAAAAGTTAAGTATCAAGGCAAACCGATTTCACTGAACTTCCAGGATGTTTCTGTGAGAACCGTGTTGCAGCTGATTGCTGACTTCAACAATTTCAACTTGGTTACTACCGACTCTGTGGGTGGTAACATTACTCTGCGGTTGGATGGGGTGCCTTGGGAGCAGGCGCTGGATACAGTGCTGAAGGTCAAGGGGCTGGATAAGCGTCTGGATGGCAACATACTGCTGGTTGCGCCAGCCAAAGAGATTGCCGATCGTGAGCGGCAGTCTTTGGAAAGCAAGACCGAGGTTGCCGAACTGGCGCCGTTGGTGACCGAGTATATTCAGATCAACTATGCCAAGGCTGGCGAGATAGCGGCACTGCTCTCTGCTGATGCGAAGACGAGACTGCTTTCCTCTCGAGGTGCAGTGAGCGTTGATGACAGAACCAATACGCTGTTGGTCAAGGATACTGCCGATGTGATCGATCATATCAAGCGGATGCTGGAGGTGTTGGATATTCCGGTTAAGCAGGTCGTTATCGAAGCGCGCATGGTCACCATCGATGATGGTGTCGATGAAGAGTTGGGTGTTCGTTGGGGGGTCACCAAGGCTGAAAATAATGGCTCCATCTCCGGCACTATCGAAGGAAATGACTCGGTTGCTGATGGTACAGTTCCGACTGGTGATGATGTCAGTGATCGTCTGAATGTGAATCTACCGGTTGCTAACGCCGCAGGTAGCATTGCCTTCCAGGTGGCCAAACTGGCCGATGGTACCTTGCTGGATCTGGAACTCAGCGCTCTGGAAACAGAAAACAAGGCCGAGATCATCGCCAGTCCGCGGGTGACTACGGCTAACCAGAAGGAAGCCATCATCGAGCAGGGTACCGAATTCCCGAGCAACACCTCGTCATCCAGTGGTGCAACCACTGTTGAATGGAAGAAGGCTGTTTTGAGTCTTAAGGTTACACCGCACATCACACCGGATAACCGCGTCATTCTCGACCTGACTGTGACTCAAGATACCTTGGGTAAGGAAGTGAAGACTGGTACTGGTACCGGGACTGCGATCAACACCCAACAGATCAGCACCCAGGTTCTGGTGGACAATGGCGAGACTCTGGTTCTCGGCGGTATCTATCAGCAGACCATCAAGAAAGATATCACCAAGGTTCCGTTGCTGGGCGATATTCCGGGTGTTGGGTTTCTGTTCCGCAGCACAGCTGAGTCGAACTCCAAGCGTGAGTTGCTGATATTCGTGACACCGAAGATCGTGGTTGAGTCCATCTAACAACAACCTTGTTTAATAGTGAAAAAACCCGGCGAGAAGCCGGGTTTTTTTATGTCCGGTTGCCATCATCTGGTCGCTGCTGCATAATTCCCCGTCCAGTTTCGAACGTTAGGGATTTTTTGTCCTGGGTTCCCGCCACTAATGCGGGCAGGTTTGTTTTGACTATTGACGAATAAAATGGCTGAAAAACGCAATATTTTCCTTGTGGGCCCCATGGGGGCAGGTAAGAGCACTATCGGTAAACACCTCGCCGATCAATTACATATGGAGTTTTATGACTCGGATGTAGAGATCGAGCGCCGGACCGGGGCTGATATCGCCTGGGTCTTTGATGTTGAAGGCGAAGAGGGCTTTCGCAAACGGGAAGAGCAGGTCATTGGCGATCTGACCGAAATGCAGGGTATCGTGCTGGCTACGGGTGGTGGTGCGATCAAGAGCACTCAGACTCGCAATCGTCTTTCTGCCAGGGGTATCGTGGTTTACCTCGAAACACCAATTGAAAAACAGTTTGCGCGTACCCAGCGGGATAAGCGTCGCCCGCTGCTGCAGACCGAAGAAGATCCGCGGGATGTTCTGATCCGCCTGGCTGAGGAGCGTGAACCCCTCTATCAAGAGGTTGCGGATTATGTAGTCCGGACCGATGAACAGAGCGCCAAGCTAGTTGCCAATCAGATTGCGCAACTGCTCGGGCTGTAATTTTCCGACGGAGCGGCCATGGAACGGTTGAATGTAGATCTCGCTGACAGAAGTTACCCTATTTCCATTGGTTCTGGCTTGCTGGGCCACCGTGAGTTGTTTACTCATGCAATTTGCGGCCGGCGGGTCATGGTGGTCAGCAATGAGACCGTGGCTCCCCTCTATCTAGAGCGGGTACTGCAGACGCTTGATGGCTATCAGGTCGATACCTGCATACTGCCGGATGGTGAGGCCTATAAGACCCTGGATAGCTTCAACCAGATCATGACTGCCCTGCTGGAGGGGCGACATGGTCGCGACACTACCCTGATCGCGCTTGGGGGCGGTGTCATTGGTGATCTGGTTGGCTTCGCGGCAGCCAGTTATCAGCGCGGGATACCCTTCATCCAGATCCCAACCACGCTGTTGTCGCAAGTCGACTCATCGGTTGGTGGTAAGACAGGGGTTAATCACCCGCTGGGCAAGAACATGATCGGTGCCTTCTATCAGCCGAAGGCTGTTGTCATCGATACGGATTGCCTGGCGACGTTGCCACTCCGAGAGCTCTCGGCAGGCATGGCCGAGGTGATTAAATATGGCATCATCTGGGATGCTGAATTTTTCTCCTGGCTTGAATCCCATATGGCGAGGTTGATGGCACTGGACAGTGACTTGCTGATCCAGGCGATCCTGAAGTGCTGTAGCATTAAGGCCGAAGTCGTCTCTCAAGATGAGACGGAGACGGGCGTGCGCGCACTGCTGAATCTGGGTCATACCTTTGGTCATGCGATTGAGGCCGAGCAGGGGTATGGCAACTGGTTGCATGGTGAGGCCGTCTCTGTCGGCATCCTGCTCGCGGCTCAGACCTCTTTCCGGTTGGGTCTGCTGGTGCAGGAGCAGGTTGCCCGCATTCGGGCTCTGCTGGCGGCGGCTCAACTGCCCCTGGTGGCGCCAACGAGCATGGATTATCCGGCATTTATCAAACACATGATGCGCGATAAAAAGGTGCTGTCCGGTAAGCTGCGCTTGGTTCTCCCCACGGATATTGGCCGCGCCGACGTGTTTGCGGATGTCTCGGAGCAGCTGTTGCTCGCCGTCATCGATACGGATCATCGGGCGTGAACGCACAGAAATTGCCGGATCTGGCTAGTCAGGCGCAACTTAGGTCGCGTCTGCACCATGTGCTGGCTTTTTCTTCCCCCTTTATTTTCTTGTCGGGTGCTACGGGTAGCGGACGCACACTGCTGTGTGAACAGTTGCTGTCGATGTTTGATGCCCCCTGGCGTGTGGCATTTTTGAGCTGTCAGGCTGGGCTGCCCCTGCTGCGCCTCCGTGAAGTCCTCATCTCTCAGTTGGTTCCATCGGCTGTCTTTAATCCAGACGATAGCTGTGTGGATTCCCTGTTCCGCATTCTAGGCCCTGAGCCCAAATCGTTGCTGTTGGTGATTGATGATGCCGATCAGGCGGCCGATGGACTGGTGTCCGAGCTTTGGGATTTGTATTCCATTAATGCCGCCTTGCCGCAACCACATAAAATCAGTGTGTTACTCTGTGGCTCGGCAGCTTGGTGCGAGTCCCAGGCGCGTAGGCTGGATGGCCATGCCGGGCCTGCTCTCGAACTGGATGTCGAGCCGTTGCCCTCGGATGAACAGATGGCATTGCTGGAGTATTGTCTCCGTCGGGCCGACTATTATGCGCTGTTGCCGAATCCGGCTGCGTTGGCAGACAAGTTACGCTTGTGTGCGGGTAATCCGGGTCAAATTGTTGCCCTTGCGGAGAGTATTATGAGCAAGAAAAGCCCCTCGAAGAGAGCCCATTTACCGACCCATAAAGTCGTGGCATCGGTCGCCGTGGTCGCTGCTCTCGTGCTGTTACTGAGCTGGGTGATACCGCCACTTCTGACTGAAAAGTTGGTAGTGCCTGCGGCGGACGTCCCGGCTTCTGCGGTTTCGGCAGCTCCTGCCACCGTGATTCCTGCCCAGCAGAGTGTGCAGACGGTGGAGGATAAGGCGCCGCTGCCAGCTGATGCCGTGAGCCAAGCCGATCTGGATGCCAAGCTGCCAGCAGATCAACACCGGGTGGTGATTGCCGACCATGTCGTCAAGCAAATCATGACCGACCAACGCTCCGGGAAGCGGGTTTCTGCTGCGGAGTCTACCGTTTCCAGCGCCGTGATGACGGCTCCGGTCTCGGGTGCTGTCACCTCGCTGCAACAGATGCAACCGTTGGCTGATGAATTCAAAACCGGCCAGTTACCGAAATCAGCCAGTTCAGCCCGCGTGACGGAAACTTCTGTGCCAGCCAGTGCTGCGACACCAACGGAAAGTCAGCCTGGCGGTAAATCCGCCGCCAAGCCAGTGGTCAAGGCACCCACTAAAAACCCATCTGTGCTCCCCCCAACCATGGGTAGCAATAAAGAGATCAAGCAGAAGCCTCTGCGTAGCTACACGATCCAGCTCTCAGCAGGCAGTGAGGCTTCGGCGTTAGTGAGCTATGCCAAACAGAATCGCTTGCCTGGCCGTTACTGGATTTACCAGACCGAATATAATGGCAAGCCTTGGTATGTTCTGATCCTCGGTGAATATGGTTCCGCCCAGCAGGCTAAGGTGGCGATCAATGCCATGCCTCCGGCTCTGCGGAAGAGTCAGCCTTGGCCAAAATCGTTCGGTCAGGTGCAAAAAGAGATGAAATAACCAGGGTCATGGTTTCGACTTCGTGAGGGGGCTACAATGCGCCCCCTTTTTTGTGGCGAGTGGCTGCTTCTAGCATGACAAAACACCGATGAAAAAAACGCGCGCATTCCTCAAATGGGCCGGTGGCAAATATGCCCTGGTCGACTCGATCACTGCTCGTTTGCCGCAGGGTCGGGTGTTGGTCGAGCCTTTCGTCGGGGCCGGTTCGGTATTCCTCAACACCGACTATGAGGCTTACCTGCTGGCCGATATCAATCCGGATCTGATCGATTTTTACAACCTGCTGAAGAGTGCTCCGGAAGCTGTGATTCAGCAGGCTCGCTCGTTGTTTTGCCCGGTGAATAACCAGCGGGATGCTTATTTTGAGTTGCGGGCGGCCTTCAATCAGTGTCATGAGGCCCGAGAGCGGGCTGCCTTGTTCCTCTACTTGAATCGACATGGTTACAATGGCCTCTGCCGTTACAACAAGAAGGGGGGCTTTAATGTTCCCTTTGGCAAGTACAAGGCCCCCTATTTTCCGGAGGCCGAGCTGTGGGCGTTCGCCGAAAAGGCGCAGCGGGCCACCTTCATCTGCGAGTGCTACTCCAAGACCTTCGAACGATTGGAAGCCGATCATGTGGTCTATTGCGATCCGCCTTATGTGCCGCTTTCCAGTTCGGCTAATTTCACGACCTATGCGGCCAAGGGTTTTTCACTGGATGATCAGGCGTTGCTGGCTCGCCTGGCTCGCCACACCGCCCAGGAGCGGCAGGTGCCGGTG
>JAYRLO010000133.1:0-7773 GCA_041905215.1 Aeromonadaceae bacterium | reverse complement strand
ATCCAGCTGCTGGGTACTGGCATCCTGGGTGTTGCGCAGTCTGACGCCGGTAACTCCCATCTCATCACCGAGAACTTCGTCCAACGTCTGGTTCAGATGCAACTTGATGATTCCCTGCTCGACCTTGTCATACAGGCGCTGCAGCAGAATTTTTTCTGAGCGGAACTGTTCGCGTCGGTGGATCAGATGAACTTCAGAGGCAATATTGGCCAGGTAGAGTGCCTCTTCGACGGCGGTGTTACCACCACCGACCACGGCGACTTTTTGCTTGCGATAGAAGAAGCCATCACAGGTTGCACAGGCCGAAACCCCTTTGCCCTTGAATGCCTCTTCGGAGTCGAGCCCCAGGTATCGAGCAGATGCGCCCGTGGCGATGATGAGGGCATCGCAGCTGTACTCACCCACATCGCCACTCAAGCGAAATGGTCGTTGCTGCAGGTCCACGCTATGGATATGGTCGAAGAGCATCTCGGTATTGAAGTGTTCGGCATGAGCCTTCATTCGCTCCATCAGCCCAGGGCCGGTTAACCCTTCTGCATCACCTGGCCAATTTTCTACTTCGGTGGTGGTGGTCAATTGGCCGCCCTGTTGCATACCGGTCAGTAAAACCGGATTAAGGTTCGCGCGGGCAGCATATACGGCGGCGGTGTAACCCGCAGGCCCGGAACCTAGGATCAATAGCTTGGCGTGCTTGATGGTGCTCATGCTCGAATTCTCCAGTTAATGTCCTCTCGATTCTAGGGAAAGGGGCGAAGGGGGTAAAGGATGATAATTCGATTGGTTCAATCGAATTTTTCAACATCGGTCGACTCGAAGACGTTTAACCGGGGGCAGGGGGGTTGGGGCCGAAAAGCATTTCATGCGGTTTTTTATGGGCTGTATCGACAGATACAGAGGATGATCTGGTGTGACCAGGGGGGATGTATGCTGTTTTCTCTCATGCAGTAAGCCATTTCTCTTGAATAATATGCATAATTATGGCAATTGTTACCTGTGCATGGCATTTCGAAGCGGAAGAGTTTCTGTTTCCCGGTCTGGATTATTTCCGCAACCTTACCCGACATGGTGGCGGAATGTGTTGCAGGACATCGGTTATAAGGGATCTGAAGCCAAAAGATGTTGTTTATTTCACCATTGAGTGGTGGATAATTATGCTTGTTTCCTGTATTTTTATACCAATTTTTAGCTGTGTGTGGCGTTTGGATGTTCATCTGGCAATGCTGTATCGGAAATGCACTGTTGGATTTTTTAAACGTCATTTGACATTTGTTACTGGTGTATCTGTATATTCACTGGATCTTGCTCTAAAAGTTTGTCAAAGGATGGAATAGTATGCTGGAAGAGAACAGTCGGCTGAGAGACTTGGATCGGATCGATCGTAACATTCTGAATGAGCTGCAAAAGGATGGCAGAATTTCGAATGTTGAACTATCCAAGCGGGTCGGCCTGAGTCCAACCCCCTGCCTGGAACGGGTTCGTCGTCTGGAACGTCAAGGCTTCATTGAAGGATACACGGCAATACTCAATCCGCATTTTCTGGATGCGTCATTGCTGGTGTTTGTGGAAATTACCCTTAATCGTGGCGCGCCGGACGTTTTCGAGCAGTTCAATACTGCCGTGCAAACGCTCGAGGAGATCCAGGAGTGCCATCTGGTATCCGGCGATTTCGACTATCTGTTGAAGACTCGAGTGTCGGACATGTCGGCGTACCGTCGTCTGCTTGGTGAGACCTTGCTGCGTCTACCGGGCGTGAATGACACCCGTACCTATGTTGTCATGGAAGAAGTCAAGCAGAGTAACCGCCTGGTTATCAGCACCAAGTGATGAATATCTGACATCCTCTCGGCTCCATGTATAGATATCCAGCAAATGAGCGGCCTGCCGCTCATTTCTTATTTGCATTAGAGCGACCTCTCCCGAGTATAATGTCGCGGCTTGGCGCCTTGACCAGTTCCCATGGCGCGCCCGGTTTTAATTCTTCAAACAAGGAGTCGGGGTTTGACTGCTAGCAAGTTCACACCTATCTCAGGGTTTCAGCGTATCTTCGAAACTGGCCTCATCGTCTTGAGTGTCGGTGCCATTTTCCTATTGCTGGCCCTGTTGACCTATCACCCGGCCGATCCGGGCTGGTCCCAAACGGCCTGGGGTGGCAAGGTACACAATGCTGCGGGGAGCGCGGGTGCCTGGATAGCCGACCTGACTTTCTTTGTTTTTGGCATCTTTGCTTATCTGGTTCCGCTGGTGATGGTGTTTCTGGGATGGAGCATTTTCTGGCGGCCATATCGGTTGCTCGAGGTGGACTACCTGGCATTGGGTCTGCGGATCCTCGGCTTTCTGGTCCTTTTCTTGTCGATGTCCGCCATGGGCAGCATGAATTTTACCGATATTCACAATTTCTCATCGGGTGGCCTCATCGGTGACATGATCTACACCAGCATTCAGCCGGTGTTGGGTGATCTGGGAAGCACGCTCGTTCTGCTGTGCTGTATCGCTACCGGCATCACCCTGTTCACGGGCTGGTCCTGGCTGATGATCGTCGAGAAGATGGGGGAGTGCGTCACCGGCTCCGGCCATTTTTTTGCGACCCTGCCGAGTCGACTCGCGGGGTGGTTTGCGCGGAAGGCCGGTTATCAACCGGTCGCCAGGGCTGATGGTTACCCCGATGCCGATGATGAATACGATGAGGATGACGACGAGCTTCCCGTCCGGCCGTTAGCGACGGCACCGTCTGCCGCAGAACCCGTCAGCAAGGCGCCTCGCTTCTCATTTACCCGTCGTTCGGCTCCGGTTAATGATTTTCAGGATGACGATGAGGATGCTGATGAACCATCAGTTTCGTTTGCTGTTCATTCTGAACCCGTCGCTGTTTCTGGACGTCGCGAGCCGGTCATGACGTTGGGAGGATCGGCCACAGCAACAGCCACGGCCGTGCCCACCTTGACCGCTCTGGATGATGAGGACGACGACGAGGAGCTCTCGCTGCCCTGGGGGCCTGCTGCAACCCAGACCCCGAGTGCCCATGACGCAGACGGCAGCTCTGAAGCTCCTGTGGCCAGAATGGTTCCACCACCCCAGGCGGCCATGCCGCAGTCGCTGGCCTCTGCGTTAGCGGCAATCAAGCCGAAGCCCAAGGTGGAGGGTGATGTCCCGTCCCTGAATCTGCTTAACACGCCACCGGTGAAGACTCAGATGATGTCAGCCGATGAGCTGGAGCGCATGGGACGCCTCGTTGAAGCCAAGCTGGCTGACTATAACGTGCAGGCCCGGGTTGTCGGTTGCTACCCTGGCCCCGTGATCACCCGCTTCGAACTCGATCTCGCTCCTGGTATGAAGGCTAGCAAGATCACCAGCCTGTCACGAGATCTGGCGCGCTCTCTCTCTGCGGTCAGCGTCCGGGTCGTCGAAGTCATTCCTGGCAAGCCGTATGTCGGCATCGAACTGCCCAATGCCAAGCGGCAGACCGTCTATATGAAAGAGGTTCTCGATTGCGAGCGCTTCCGCGCGGCCGATAGCCCATTGACTATGGTGTTGGGGCAGGACATCGCCGGCGAGCCGGTTATCGTTAACTTGGCCAAGATGCCTCACCTGCTCGTTGCCGGGACTACCGGCTCCGGTAAGTCGGTGGGGGTCAACGTCATGATCCTCTCGATGCTCTACAAGGCGACTCCGGAAGATCTGCGTTTCATCATGATCGATCCCAAGATGCTCGAGCTTTCCGTCTATGAGGGCATTCCTCACCTGTTGACCGAAGTGGTCACCGATATGAAGGATGCGGCCAATGCTCTGCGCTGGTGTGTCGGGGAGATGGAGCGTCGTTACAAGCTGATGTCGGTGATGGGGGTGCGGAACCTCAAGGGCTATAACACCAAGGTCTCGGCGGCATTGGATAATGGCAATCCGATCAAGGATCCGTTCTGGAAACCGGGCGACTCCTTCGATGCTGAAGCCCCGGATCTGGAAAAGTTGCCGCAGATCGTCGTAGTCATCGATGAGTTTGCCGACATGATGATGATTGTTGGCAAGAAGGTCGAAGAGTTGATCGCGCGGATTGCCCAGAAGGCGCGGGCCGCAGGTATCCACCTGATCCTGGCCACTCAGCGTCCATCGGTGGATGTGATCACCGGCCTCATCAAGGCCAATATTCCGACTCGCATCTCGTTCCAGGTCTCCTCCAAGATTGACTCCCGGACCATCCTGGATCAGCAGGGTGCCGAATCGTTGCTGGGGATGGGCGACATGCTGTACCTGCCGGCGGGTGATAGCACGCCGACTCGTGTGCATGGTGCCTTTGTCGATGACGATGAGGTGCACAAGGTTGTTGCCGATTGGAAATTGCGTGGTGAACCGAATTACATCGATGAGATCCTCAGTGGCGAGATCAATTCGGAAACCCTGTTGCCGGGTGAGCAGGCCGAGGGTTCGGATGAGGATTTGGACCCCCTGTTTGACGAGGCGGTCGCCTTCGTGGTGGAGTCGCGTCGCGGCTCAACCTCCAGCGTGCAACGCCGCTTCAAGATTGGTTACAACCGGGCTGCCCGGATCATCGATCAGATGGAGATGCAGGGCATCGTCAGCCCTCCGGGCAGCAATGGCCAGCGCGATGTATTGGCACCGGCACCGATGCGTGATTGAGCAACATCAACAAAAAGGATCGGCAAATGAGTTTATGCAAAAGTCTGGTTGTGACCCTGCTGCTGTTATCCTCGGCGGCGATGGCCGATGATGCGGCAGATTTGAAAGCCAAGCTGGCTAGCGTCAAGCTGTTTTCTGCCCATTTTGAACAGTCGGTATTCGACATCGAAGGGAAAAAGTTGCAGCAATCCACCGGTGATATGCTGGTTTCTCGTCCCGATCGCTTCCGCTGGGACACCAAACAACCGGACGAAAATCTGATCGTCTCCGATGGTTCCGATGTCTGGTTGTATGATCCCTTCGTCGAACAGGTATCTGTGATGCGGTTATCGACTGCCGTCGAGAATACCCCCTTCTTACTGATCACCAGCAGTGATCCCAAGTTGTGGAGTCATTACGAGATCCTCAAAGAGGGGGATAGCTTTACGGTGACCAGTCGCCAAAAGAATCAGCGCATCGAATCCTTGCGCATCGTGTTTGATGGCAAATCCCAGATCACCCGCTTCGAGGTCAATGAAGCCCAGGGGCAACGCAGTGAGTTCCAGTTGACGCAGTTCAATCAGCATCCGGCCATCCAGGCCGACACCTTCTCGTTCAAGGTGCCGGATGGGGTCACCATCGACGATCAACGCTGATGAGCACGCTGGATCTCGATTTTTCAGCTGATTTCCGACCTCTGGCCGCCCGAATGCGGCCAGAGCGTTTTGAGCACTATATCGGGCAGGAACACCTGTTGGCACCGGGCAAGCCGTTGCGGCGTGCTATTGAGGCCGGGCAGTGTCACTCGATGATCCTGTGGGGGCCTCCGGGCACAGGCAAGACCACCTTGGCCGAGCTGATGGCACACTACTGCCAGGCGGAGGTGGAGCGGGTCTCTGCGGTTACCTCCGGCGTCAAGGAGATCCGGGCGGCCATCGACAAGGCGCGGGATAATAAATATCGCGGTATCCGCACCCTGCTGTTTGTCGATGAGGTCCATCGCTTCAACAAGAGCCAGCAGGACGCATTTTTGCCCCATATAGAAGATGGCACCATCATCTTCATCGGGGCCACGACCGAAAACCCCTCCTTTGAATTGAATAACGCCTTGCTCTCGCGAGCGCGTGTCTATCTGCTCAAGCGGCTGGATGAGGCGGCAATCGAAGCCATCTTGTTGCAGGCGCTGACCGATCCCCGTGGGCTGGCTCACGAGCCATTGCAGTTTGCCGATGGGGTGCTCAAGGCGCTGGTGCAGTTGGTCGATGGGGATGGTCGCAAGGCTCTCAATTACCTTGAGCTCCTCAATGACATGGCCGAGGAGCGTGATGGTTGTAAGTTGATCGATCGCCAGCTGTTAGCCGAGGTGACTGGCGAGAAGATGGCGCGCTTCGATAACCAGGGTGATCTCTATTACGACCTGATATCGGCGGTGCACAAATCAATCCGGGGGTCGGCGCCGGATGCCGCCCTGTACTGGTATGCACGCATAGTCGCCGCCGGCGGTGACCCGCTCTATGTGGCCCGTCGTCTGTTGGCAATTGCCTCGGAGGATGTCGGTAATGCGGATCCTCGGGCGATGCAAGTGGCTCTTGCCGCCTGGGATTGTTTCACGCGGGTTGGGCCGGCTGAAGGGGAACGGGCCATTGCTCAAGCCATCGTCTACCTGGCCTGCGCCCCCAAGAGTAATGCCGTCTATGTGGCCTGGAAGGCGGTTTTGCAGGATGCCCGCGAGCTGAGCGATTATGAGGTTCCGGCCCATCTGCGCAATGCCCCCACCAAACTGATGAGTTCGCTGGGTTACGGGGCCGAATATCGTTATGCCCATGATGAGCCGGGGGCCTATGCTGCCGGGGAGTGTTTCTTCCCCCCCGAGCTGGCTGGTCGTCACTACTATCAACCCAGCGATCGAGGGCTGGAGAAACAGATCGCACAAAAATTGGACTACCTGGCGGGGCTGGATGCCCAGAGCCCGAATAAACGCTATCGCTAGCCTTTTTCGAAAAAGCGGCCGGTCCTTGCGGTTCGGCCAAGGAATCCTGGCGTCGACCATGACAGGTGACGCCGGATTTTGGTAGACTCGATGCCAACTTAAGGTTCGTCTCTGTCCTTGACCCGCTCTGTCACCTGCAGTTGTGTGCACCGTGCGTTGACCAGGCTCTGCCGATCCCTCTTTCATTACCAAGTAATAACAAGAAGCAGGTCAGACATGCTAGATCCCAAATACTTGCGCGCCGACATCGAAGAGGCCGCTGCTCGCTTGGCCGCTCGGGGCTATACCCTGGACGTGGCTCGAATCAACGCGCTGGAAGAACAGCGCAAGACGTTGCAAACCCGTACCCAAGAGTTGCAAGCCGAGCGTAATGCCCGCTCCAAGGCGATTGGTGATGCCAAGCGTCGTGGGGAAGATGTGGCACCGCTGATGGCGCAAGTGGGTGAGTTGGGTAGCGAGCTGGATGAGTGCAAGCGCAAGCAGGATGAAGTCCTGGCCGAGTTGGAGTCCATTGCTCTGGCGATCCCGAATCTGCCTCATGACTCAGTCCCGGCCGGCGAGGATGAGAGCGGTAATGTCGAGGTTCGTCGTTGGGGTGCTCCCCGTCAGTTTGACTTCGAGGTGAAGGATCATGTGGCCTTGGGTGAAGGGGTCAAGGGGATCGATTTTGCCACCGCGACCAAGATTTCTGGCTCCCGCTTTGTGGTGATGCAAGGCCAGATCGCCCGTATGCATCGCGCACTTGCGCAGTTCATGCTGGATCTGCACACCCAGCAGCACGGTTATACCGAGTGCTATGTGCCCTATCTGGTGAATGCCGATAGTTTGCAAGGCACGGGTCAGTTGCCGAAGTTCTATAACGATCTGTTCCACACCGCCATCACGGGGGAAGGGGACGAAGAGGGCAAGGTCAAGAAGTTCTCGTTGATCCCGACGGCCGAGGTGCCGCTGACCAACATAGTGCGCGATACCATCACGGACGAGAAAGAGCTGCCGCTGAAACTGACCGCTCATAGCCCCTGCTTCCGCTCCGAGGCTGGATCCTACGGCCGGGATACCCGGGGTCTCATCCGTATGCACCAGTTCGACAAGGTTGAGATGGTGCAACTGGTAAGCCCGGAAACCTCCTGGGATGCACTCGAAGAGATGGTCGGTCACGCCGAGAAGGTGCT